>NZ_DALZDK010000014.1:0-16677 GCF_031978665.1 Niallia sp.
CCGATGTTGACTTATCGTAGGGAGACACTCGGAAGTTTGCTAACCGATAGGCGCTGCAGCTAGACAATTAGAAAAGCGGAAGCGCCTGTTCATCGGTGTACAAACTGGAGAGTATCGACTGAGATAAAGGAAACACGGGGAACGCTAGTGAGCCGATGTTGACTTATCGTAGGGAGACACTCGGAAGTTTGCTAACCGATAGGCGCTGCAGCTAGACAATTAGAAAAGCGGAAGCGCCTGTTCATCGGTGTACAAACTGGAGAGTATCGACTGAGATAAAGGAAACACGGGGAACGCTAGTGAGCCGATGTTGACTTATCGTAGGGAGACACTCGGAAGTTTGCTAACCGATAGGCGCTGCAGCTAGACAATTAGAAAAGCGGAAGCGCCTGTTCATCGGTGTACAAACTGGAGAGTATCGACTGAGATAAAGGAAACACGGGGAACGCTAGTGAGCCGATGTTGACTTATCGTAGGGAGACACTCGGAAGTTTGCTAACCGATAGGCGCTTGCAGCTAGACAATTAGAAAAGCGGAGGCCACCCGGTTAGGGGCGTGTGGGCTGGAGCGACATTTCCTGAGATATAGGAAACACAGTGAACATTAGTGAACTGATGTTGACTTATCGTAAGGAAAGATCGGGAAGCCCATCAGCCCCTGGGTGCCCAGAGCTAGACTCTACATCGACTTCAAAAACCTATCCTTTCTTAACTGTTAAAAAAGGTGCTGACCAGCATGGATTAGGCAGCACCTTTTCTTTAGTTCTTTTTACAAACTTCTTCTAAATCTTTCACTACTGCACTTACTTCATCCCAATGATAGATCGTTGCACCAGAGGCTAATGGATGACCTCCGCCATTATATTTCTTGGCAATTCCGTTAATGACTGGCCCTTTTGAACGCAACCTTACTCGAATTTGATCTGCTTCCTCTATAAAAAAGACCCATGCTTTTAAACCTTTCACAGTTCCAAGACTGCTAACAAGTAATGAGGCTTGTGCAGGTGTTGCTTGAAATCTTTCTAGAATTTCCCTGTTGAGCTTCATGCTTGCCACACCATTTGCATGAACGTCAAAATTCTGGAGCACAAACCCACTTAACTTTACAATATGAGGATCTAGCTCATACATTTGGTCATACATTTCTGTGCGCGAAAATGAATATTTAATTAATTCACCCGCATAATGGAATGTTTTTTCCGATGTACTTGGGTATAAAAATCTCCCGGTATCTCCAACAATTCCAGCATATAACAGCCTTGCTGCTTCATCGCTCATCTTTAATCCTTGGTCTTTTCCAAACAAATAAAGCTCATAAATCAATTCACTAGTAGAACTAGCAGTAGTCTCCACCCACACGATATCGCCATATGCATCATCATTTGGGTGATGATCAATCTTAATGAGCATTTTACCTGTTAGATAGCGCTGATCACAAACTCTTTCTTGATTGGCTGTATCACATACAATTACTAACGCCTCTTTATATGTACTGTCATCAATCACATCTAGTCTTCGTAAAAAAAGCAAGGAGTCTTCTTCTTTCCCTACTGTATAAACCGTTTTATCTGGGAAAGAAGCTTTAATCATTTCAGCTAACCCTCCTTGTGATCCATATGCATCTGGATCTGGACGGACATGTCTATGAATAATAATCGTATCAAATGCTTTAATTGCATCTAGTATTTGTTGTTTCATTTATTTCTCCCTTCCTTAATGACGGTCAATTAATTGACACATCATCATCGCTTTCCCTACCAGTACACCCTGATTAAATACTTCAACGTCTACCTTCCCAAATTTTCGTCCTACCTCCAAAATTTTAGGGGCAATTTCAATGACACTATCCATTTGTACAGGCTTTATAAAATAGATTGTCATATTTTCTACAACTAAATCGCCTTTTTTAAAGCCTCTTAGTATTCTGTTTGCAGCTTCCGATACAATCGTTGTAAATACTCCATATGATATCGTGCCTAAATGATTGGTCATTTGCGGGGTTACTTCACAGGAAAAGGTAGTTTCTCCCTTGTTTTTTCCTTTTGTCAACAATACATGCTTCGTTACTATATCATCAATGGTTTCCCCAATTTGTGGCTGCCTTTGGTTCATTTGTAGCGCTTTTAATACATCTTGTCTACTAATGATTCCTTCTAACTTATTAGCTTCATCTACAACAGGCAAGACTTCAATCCCTTCCCATACCATCATATGAGAACAAGAAGCAACACTCGTTTTTCCGCTAACAGTCATTGGATGTTTCGTCATGACTTTGTCTATAGTCATTTCCATTGGTTTTCCGATAATATCCTTGGAAGTAATCATTCCTTGTACCTTTAAGCTTTGATCTACTACTGGAAAACGACCATGTAAAGTGTCTTTATTATATTGATGCCATAAAGCAACGTTATCTGTTGTCTTTAAATAGATTGTGTCTTTAAGTGGTGTTAAAATATCTTCCACTAACACAATCTCTTTTTTTATTAGTTGATCATAGATTGCCCGATTTATCATCGTTGCAACAGTAAATGTATCATAGCTTGTTGAAATAATAGGAAGTTGCAATTCATCTGCTAATCGTTTCACATGATCTTCTGTATCAAATCCACCAGTTATTAAAACCGCTGCACCTGCTTTTAAAACATGTTCATGTGCTCGTACGCGATTCCCAATAATCAAAAGATTTCCAGCACCCGTATAACGCATCATCGCATCTAACTTCATTGCACCAATAACAAAACGATTCAATGTTTTATGTAAACCAGCTCTTCCACCTAGAACTTGTCCATCCACAATATTAACTACTTCAGCGTATGTTAATTTCTCAATGTTCTCTTTCTTTTTCCGTTCAATTCTAATCGTACCTACTCTTTCAATGGTACTTACATACCCTTTATTTTCTGCTTCCTTAATCGCTCTATAGGCAGTGCCTTCACTTACATTCAATGCTTTTGCAATTTGTCGGACAGAGATTTTCTCTCCCACCTGTAGTTCATCAATATAATTTAATATTTGCTCATGTTTTGTAGCCAAATTACCACCCTCTTTTAAGAAAAGCACATTGCTCATCGCAGACAAACATAGCCTGCCAAAGTTGTTATTAGCGTCCTAAAGTTTGCTTTAAGCGAAAAGTGCTTGCACTAGACATTTTAATCCCTATTTCTTTCTATTTATCTACATTTCATACATTTATCTATTCAATAGCTACTAAGAACTATTTTTTCTTATATCAAAGACTATTTTCAAAAAATTCTTCTCTATAATGAGCAGCACATCGAAAAAAGCTTACATATCTTTATTATAGAGTGAACTACTGGGGTATTCAATGACTTCTCTGTTAATCGTCATAAAACATTCGTCTATTCTCATTTAAATTATTACTCTTTGGAAAGAACCCCCTTAAAATATGTTCACTTTCATAAACATATGCCTTCTAATCCTTCTCTACAAATAAAAGCTAGTATGAACATATCCATACTAGCTTTTGTTATCTTATTGATAATTATATATTTTCTTCTTTTTCTGCACTTTATTATAGGATCTTTTCGTTGCTTTTGTTTTCTTAGGAGTATACAGTAATGCAGTTAAATTTCCTGCTACCACCATCAGCGCAAAGACTACCCAAGCAATTGAAAATATCCCTTCAGGTCCGTCACTAAATGGAGATAGCCTTGGCACTCCATAGTATAAAAGCACTCCACATAATAAGATACATAATAAATATCTATTCTTATTCATAATCGTTAAAACCTCCTTGATTCCATACTATGCGGACAAGGCTAAAAAAAGTATTTAAAAATCAGCTAATTATTTTGCAACCGATTATCCTATTTTTAAATTTAAATAATTTAGGAAAGCTAAATATTTACATGCTTGATTTAAGTTGTTAATCTTATAAGATAAGAAATAAGAAATGTATTCAACTAGTCCTACGAAAAAGCGTAAGAGAAAAGAATCATTATACTTGTTAAGAAACATGGAGGTTAGTTAAATTGGAAAAAAAATTAGAGTTACTAGCAAATTGGATGAAGCAAGAAGAAATTGATTTCACATTTTTAACATCAACAGATAATATTTTCTATTTTAGCGGATTTTATAGTAATCCACATGAAAGATTATTAGCTTTGATTGTATTTCCGGAAAAAGATCCGATATTAGTTTGTCCAGCTATGGAAAAAAACGATGCAAAAAACGCTGGCTGGAACTATGATATCATCGGCTATAGCGATACTGAAAATCCTTGGGATACCATCCAAAGTATGGTTCAAGCTCGTACAAATAATACGATAAAAGTCGCTCTTGAAATAGATCATATGAATGTAGCAAGATATCAGGCACTGCAAACTTCTTTCCCTAATATCAAATCATATGTTTCTGCCGAAGCAAAAATTAATACATTACGGATGATTAAAACAGCGGATGAACTAGTAAAAATAAAAGAAGCTTGTAAATGGGCTGACTTTGCTATAGAAGTTGGCTGCAATGAAATCGCTGAGGGTAAATCAGAAATGGAGATCCTTGCAAGCATTGAATATGAATTAAAGAAAAAAGGTATCGGTAAAATGTCCTTTTCTACCATGGTGCTAACTGGTATTAATGGCGCTTCTCCTCATGGTACTCCTGGAGAGACGAAAATCAGAAAAGGAGACTTAGTATTATTTGACTTAGGGGTAGTTGTTGATGGTTACTGCTCAGATATCACAAGAACCGTTGCTTTTGGAGATATTAACGAGAAGCAAAAGGATATTTACGACACTGTTTTAAAGGCACAACTTGCAGCAATCGAAGCATCTAAAGCAGGCGTTACATGCGCAAGTGTTGACCTAGCTGCTCGGAACACAATTAGAGATTCAGGTTACGGAGAATTTTTCCCACATCGTTTAGGTCATGGATTGGGTATTAGCGTACACGAATTCCCATCATTAACAGAAACAAATTCATTGTTATTGCAAGAAGGTATGGTGTATACAATCGAGCCTGGAATTTACGTTCCAAATGTAGCGGGCGTTCGTATTGAGGATGATGTCTACGTAACAAAAGAAGGGGTAGAGATATTCACGAAATTCCCTAAAGAGCTTCAAATCATCTCATAAAAGGGAACTTCTATTCATAATGCAAATAAATTTAGAGAAGAAGGTATTGGTGTTAACCCCGATACCTTCTTCTCTATTTCTTTTGATAAATTTACAACTATGTTAAATAATTTTTGTCTTCCTACTTATCTTCTAATATGGGAAAACTCCTAATCTACTTCTCTCTTTATGTACTTGCACTAAATAAAAAATACGACATAAACTACCTAGACTTTAAGTGGAAGAAGGGTAAAAAATGGTTAAATATATAGATTATACAAATCCAAAAACAACATACACTTTTGATGTAAATAAAAGCCAATTTTTCAAAAGAGACAATCACAATTATATTAATGTTTTAGGAGAGCAGCAGCTAAATTCGTTGGAAAATGTGTCGTTACTGGATATTTATTTAAGTAAAGATATAGTTGTGGAGCCACATATACACCAAAACGCAGCTGAACTCGTTTATTGTATTTCTGGTTCTGCTACTGTTTCGCTGTTAAATCCTTTTACAAAAGAAATTCAAAACTATACGATTACTGCAGGTCAAGTCGCAAATGTACCTCAAGGCTGGTGGCATTATGAAATTGCAAATACAAATAATACTCATTTATTAGCAATATTTGATGCACCTACTCCTGAAGCAATTTTTGGTTCTGATTTACTTCGACTCACCCCTCCTGATTTAATGGCTCATGCTTATTCAATGGATGTAAACAAGTGGAAAACTACTATCTCGCCAATTGCCCAAACAACCATTCTCGGGCCTTCTATTAGTAGAAATAATCAACGACAAAATTATCCATCTACCCCCTACCCTTCATATCCAACCTATCATCATCCTTACTATATCCCACGTTATTATTAACGAATAGGACTATATCGCTCACCAAATCGGAGCAATCCCTAATTGCTTCCAGTAAAATAAAGCTTATTTTAATGCCTTTGCTAAATAACTGCTTTCGAAAAAATAAAACGGAACAGAAGAAATATCCCTTTTGTTCCGTTTTCCTTCAGTAATTACTTTCTAAATTGTTTCTTTTCATCATCCAAGAAAGCATCAATCGCACCATCATTATAGGAATCCATCACTTGTGCAGTTACTTCTTCTCTGCCTTTTTCATCAAACTGAAAATCATTCTGGATACTTCCATTTTGTTTGTCCATTTCTATCCCTTCCTTCCTTAAATTCTTATCTATTATCTGAATGAGAAGTTAAACTTATGCATGAATTGGGTATATAATAGAAGTAGATAAAATAAAGGAGTGAACCCTTATGAACGTTAACTATCAAAACATTATTGTGGCAGTAGACGGTTCAGAAGAAGCAGACAAAGCAATAAAGAAAGCGATTTTAATAGCGAAAGAAAACAACTCTCGGCTTGTAATCGCTCACGTTATTGATACGAGATCCTTTGCAACAGTGGCTGCATATGATCAGTCGATTGCGGCAAAATCAGATGAATTTGCCAATGAGTTATTAGATAAGTATGTATTGGAAGCAACTACAGCAGGAATTCAAAATGTCGTGAAAGCAATCGAATTCGGTTCTCCAAGAGCAGTTGTTCCAAGAGATATTGCCAAAAAGTATGCAGCAGATTTAATTGTATGTGGCGCAACTGGATTAAATGCTGTGGAGAGATTTATAATCGGAAGTGTTTCAGAAGGAATAACCAGAAATGCACCATGTGATGTGCTAATTGTTCGAAATAGTTGAGATAATGGAAACACGGGGAACGAGAGTGAATAGATGTTGACTGACGCAAATGAGATAGTCGGAAATTTGTTAGCCGCTTCACTTAACTACTTGTGCTAGCATCAAATTACGAATGCTTTCCTACTATTTAAAAAGAAGAATATTCTATTTGAAAGCATATTTGCAATCAAATAGAATATTCTTCTTTTATTGTATACTTTTTTATGGAGTTAACAGAAAAATAGATTTCACTGCTTTTCCATCCAAAATAATGATCAAAAAGCAAAATTTTTCACGAAAAAACCTTAATTAATTATTACTTCACTTCTTCTTTTTCCAAAACACAAAGCTTTGCCTTTTCGATTGCTTGCTCAATTTGTTTAAATCCAGTCCCACCTGCACTATTTCGTCTTTCCACTGCCGTTCTTGGATTTAATACATGATAAATATCATCCTCAAATAAGCTACTAGCCTCTTTTAGTTCTTTTAAACTTAAATCCTGTAAATAGCAATTCTTATTCACACAATATAAAACCAATTTCCCTACTACTTCATGCGCCTCTCTAAACGGCATTCCTTTATCTGATAAATAATCAGCTAATTCCGTCGCATTAGAAAAATCATTTTTTGTTGCCTGTTCCATCCCTTGTTCATTAACCTTCATCGTTTGAATCATGCCTGCAAAGATTCGCAATGATCCAACCACGGTTTTGACTGTATCAAACATTCCTTCTTTGTCTTCCTGCATATCTTTGTTATACGATAGAGGCAATCCTTTCAATACAGTCAATAAGCCCATTAAATTACCATAAACCCGTCCTGTTTTTCCTCTGATTAATTCTGCCATATCTGGATTTTTCTTTTGCGGCATGATGCTACTTCCAGTTGAAAAACTATCATCTAAATCTATAAACTTAAACTCTTGAGAAGACCAAAGGATAATTTCTTCGCTAAAACGAGAAAGGTGCATCATTAAAATGGAACTCGTCGATAAAAATTCGAGGATAAAATCACGGTCACTTACAGCATCCATACTATTTTCATAAATGGAATCAAATGCAAGTAAATCAGCACTGTATGCACGATCAATAGGAAAAGTGGTGCCTGCTAATGCACCTGCACCAAGTGGTGATACATTAATTCTCGTTAGATTTTCCTGATATCTTTGTTTATCTCTTTCAAACATCCAAAAATATGCCATAAGATGATGTGCAAAAGAAATAGGCTGAGCACGTTGAAGATGCGTATATCCAGGCATTACTGTTTCAATATGGCTTTCAGCCTTTTCCAACAGTACAATTTGCAATTCATTTAGTAATTGAATGATTAACTTCACCTGTCTTCGTAAATATAAATGCATATCTGTAGCAACCTGGTCATTTCTACTTCTTCCCGTATGAAGCTTCCCACCTACTGGACCAATTAAATCGGTTAATTGACTTTCTAAATTAAGATGAATATCTTCTAGTTTCACAGAAAACGCTAATTCATCTTCCTCTGCTTGTTTTTTTAGGGTCAGCAAACCATTTTTAATTTTCTCAGCATCTTCTGCTGACAATATTCCTGTTTTAGAGAGCATAGCCACATGGGCAATGCTCCCTTCAATGTCTTCTAAAACTAATTCTTGATCAAAGGAAATGGACGCACCAAATTCGTCCACCCATTCCTCGGCAGATTTTGTAAATCTGCCTCCCCATAATTTCTTCACACAGACACCTTCTTGCCGTTTTCCACGATACTTTGTACTTTTGTTGGAAGTCCCCATAGCTTAATGAAGCCAACCGCTGCAGCATGATCAAACTCATCATCTGATGTGTAAGTAGCAAGTTTTTCATCATATAAAGAATTTGGCGATTTTCTGCCTTCCACAATGGCATGCCCTTTAAATAATTTCACACGAACAGTACCTGTTACATTTTTTTGTGTTTCCTGTAAAAATGCTTGTAATGCCTTCGTAATTGGAGAGAACCAAAGTCCCTCATAAATAACTTCTGTTATTTTCTTTTCAATAACCGGTTTGAAATGGGCTACTTCTTTAACGAGTGTAATATCTTCTAATTCTTTATGTGCTTTAATAAGTGTTAGAGCACCTGGACATTCATACACTTCTCTTGATTTAATCCCTACTAATCTATTTTCCACATGGTCAATTCTACCAACTCCATGTTTTCCAGCAAGTTTATTTAACTCTAGAATTAATTCAGATAGAGAATAAGAAATACCGTCAATGCTAACTGGAACACCTTCTTTAAATTCAATCTCGATAATATCTGCTTGATCAGGTGCATTTTCAAGACTCACTGTTAAGTCATATGCTTCTTCGGGTGGAGCAGCCCATGGATCTTCTAAAATACCACATTCATTACTTCTTCCCCATAAGTTTTGATCAATAGAAAATGGACTATCTAAGTTCACAGGTATCGGAATATTTTTTTCTTTTGCATAGGCAATTTCTTCTTCACGAGACCAGCCCCATTCACGAACAGGTGCCAACACTTTTAAATTCGGATTTAATGCTTGAATAGATACTTCAAAACGCACTTGGTCATTTCCTTTTCCCGTACATCCATGTGCGACAGCAACTGCATTTTCCTTTTCTGCAACTTCTACCAATTTTTTAGAAATTAAAGGTCTGGATAATGCGGAAACTAGTGGATACTTTCCTTCGTAAAGCGTATGCGCCTGCATAGCAGTAAGTGCGAAATCCTGAGCAAATTCTTCTTTTCCGTCAATTACATACGATTGAACAGCTCCAACAGATAATGCTTTTTGCTGAATAAAGTTCAAATCTTTTCCTTCGCCAACATCTAAGCAACAAGCGACTACATCATACCCTTGATCCTGTAACCATTTTATTGCTACTGATGTATCTAATCCACCAGAATATGCTAATACTACTTTTGGATTTGCCATTACCTAATTCCTCCTATATGCGAATAAATATTCATTTATTTATATTTTTATTCATAAACTATATTTAACACTTTAACAACTTTTTGTTCTAATTTCAATAGATTTTTTATAAAAATTTATATTTTTAAATTTTTATGCACAAATAGTTTCTTTGTTTTTCCGCCACATCCCATACAATAGTTGATTTATTTCATAAATCTTTTTTATTCCACTGACTATTTATGCATTAATTTATACATCTTTTTTTGCAAATTTAAGATAGTTCATTTATAAGGTAAATGATCTCCTCTATCTAAACAAAAATGGTCAACAAATCTTCTCATTTTAGAAGCTGTTGATCATAAAATCTACTATCTATGTAATTCACTTACTACATGGCTTAATTCAGGTAGAATTAGCTTCTTCATCGCAAGTCGTACTGCTCCCGTTGATCCTGGAGTTGAAAAAACCACTGTGTTATTAATGATGCCAGCAATTGCTCGTGATAAAATAGCACTGGATCCTATGTCTTCTGTATAGCTTAGCATTCGAAAAAGCTCTCCAAATCCATACAATTCTTTTGTAAGAAGCGGTTTAATCGCTTCAATGGTCACATCCCTTGGAGAAATTCCAGTCCCTCCGTTAATAAGAATACAATCAATTTTCTCTGATTGAACGCCCGCAACTATTTCTTGTTGAATTCGTTGCCTATCATCTTCAATAATGACATATTCGTATATGGAGTGATTATCTTGTTCTAAAAGTTGATTCATTAACTTCCCGCTTTTGTCCGTCTCTATTGTTCTTGTATCACTAACTGTTATGATTTTACAGCCTACTTGTAAAAAGTGATGGTTAATATGCTTTTGTTTATTCATGCTTTTCTCCGTTCAACTCCTCTTTTTCTATTTCTAATGTATAATGCGACTCATCCACTTTATCTAATAAAAGTGCACCTTTTTCTCGAGTAAATAAATGCAGGCGATGCATTGGTCTTGTCATTGCTACATACAATAGCTTTAAATCTATTTCTTCTTGCGTAAATGACTCGTTTAGCGTAAAGAGAAAGACTGCATCAAATTCCAATCCCTTCGAAAGATAACTTGGTACGATAATCACATAATTTTTTTCTAAGTCCTCATTTTCCTGTAAGAATTGAACATTAGGAATTTTTCTCTTTTGCATTTCTTTAAAGATTACTTTACACTCTTCCTCCGTTTTGCCGATGATAGCTATTGAATGAAACCCTTCTTCCTGCAATCCATTCGCCAGTTCAATCATTCTATCGACTAACGCTTGTTTTTGTTCATATAAATGGACAGTCGGTTTTTCTCCATGACGGACAACTGGTTTCACTTTTGGTAAATCTTCATGGAGTAAATGCAGGATTCCATTTGCTAAAAACATAATTTCAATTGTAGTACGGTAGCTTTTTTGTAATGTCATATAATTGGCTCGTGGAAAAACCGTCTGGCGTAAACTCTGCCAATTTTGCAAGCCTCGATATGAATGAATGCCTTGTGCCAAGTCCCCAACAAGGGTAAACATATCTGTCTCCAGTCCTGCTTTTAATGCATAAAGCTGAAATTCGCTGTAATCCTGCACTTCATCTATCACAATATTTTTAGCACGATATTCTTTATCAATGCCAAAAATTTTATATTGCAAATAAAATAATGCGCCTAAATCCTCGATTTCTACTTTCTTTTGCTTCAATATCCTTTGTTGAAAGGCAATCATATAATCCAATTGCTTTTCTGTTAATGAATCTTCGGTATATTTTCGAAGTAGCTCTTTGTCCTCAAATAATCGCGCATAGTATCCATATAAATCATTCGCTTGCATTGTTTTCATATACTTTCGAACAGCAGTGGAAGCCTCTTTTTTGACAGTAGCTAATCTTTCTTCCTTTGTATCCAAAAAGTGGACTACTCTTTCTTTACGCTTCTCATCCTCTTTAATTCGTAAAGCACGATCCAACGCTTCCTCGTATTTATCTTCCAGCTTAGTTAGAATTATTTTCTTTTTCCGTTTCAAATCTGCTTGTAAAATTCCCTTTATCTTCTCTTTCCGTTTCATCAATGGTAGATAGTCATATTCCTGCTTAAATAATCGTTCAAGTTTCTTCGCTCCATATAAAGGGAATTTTTCCACTCGAAAATCTTCTTTCGGACTCATCTCCTCACATATATCGATTAGATAATTATCCATTACCTTTTTATAAGCTAAAGAACCTTTATAACGGGAAAGCCATTTGACCATTTCTTCCTGTTTATTCCCATGGTTTATGAATGATAGGAGCTTCTTATTGGATTGGATTACTTTCATTTTCTTTCCAATGCATAATAGGACATAGTCCAGATAGGTCGTTTGCCGTATCTTCTCTACGCCTAAGTCTGGCAATGCCTCTGCAATGTAGCCTATAAACATATTATTGGGGGCAATAATCATTAGCTGCTCAGGTTGAAAATACCTTGCATAATTGTAGATAAAGTAAGATATCCGGTGTAAAGCAATAGTGGTTTTCCCGCTTCCCGCAGCTCCTTGCACAATAATCGGCCGGTTTAAATCAGCTCGGATAATTTCATTTTGTTCTGCCTGAATGGTTGAGATAATCTCCGTAAGTCGTTGGTCAGCCTTGCCGGCAAGTGATTGCTGCAATAACTCATCTGTTGTTGTTAAATCAATATCTTGATAATGAAGCAAGTTTCCTTTTTCGATTTTGAACTGTCTTTTTAAAGATAGATACCCTTCAATGGTTTCTTCATTAACTTCGTAAGCTACTTCTCCTAGCCGACCATCATAATAAACATTTGCAATAGGAGAGCGCCAATCTACTATTATTGGTTTTTGCGTATCTTTTTCGAATAGAGATGTCTTTCCGAGATAATAAACATCTTTTTGAGATTTCCCTTTCATTTGATAATCAATCCGTGCAAAATAAGGCGCATCTAAAATCCGCTTCAAAATGTTTAACTCCGTCGTTGCCAGCTGCAAAAACTTGCTGTTTGTTAAATAATTGATATAACTTAAACTACTGTCAAGCGCTTCTTCATTACTTATGGCATCTCTTACGTTTTCCTGTAATGCTCCTTGACTTATTTGAGCCTCTTTCAATACGACATTCATATAATTTTTCGTATATTCTAGTCTTCTTTTCTCCTGCTCTAATTCGTCTAATGAATAATCTTCCATCTTTTTTCCTTTCCCTATTTATAAAGAAAAACTTCCATCAGTGTGGGCTTTTCCTTATCCCCACTGATGGTTCGTTGCACTTATCGGGCCTTTATGGAAGGAGCCTCCTCGATTTTCATTAGATTGAAGGTAGGGGGCTTACTGCCCGTTAAGTGTGAGATAAATTTTCTTCTCATTTACTTAATAAATAGCTTTTTTGATAATAATGATGAGCAAATTCTGTTATATTTCTTGTAAAATGATAATTTGTTGCTGCTCCAATTACTGTGCCTGTATAGGAGGATTTCCCTTTAAAAAACAGAAGAAAAGAAAGCTTTATTAGCTCTGCTAATAGTGTATGCAGCATCTTCTCTTGGACAATATCATCCTTCCCATTGTAAAAAAAACCTTGCTGCTCTGTCTCCAATTCAACCATTAGTTCATCCAACGCTTCTATTCGCTGCTCATTTGGCAAGCATCCAGCACAGAAAACCTTTAACGCAGTCATGATTTCATTCGGGCTATCTGCTGGTCTCCCATATATCGAAGCTAATACCTGAACAGCTCGAAGATTGATAATAAGCATGGAAAAAAAATCTCCCATCAGAAATCCTGTATGCTTTGATGCCAAGGCACCTTGTGTGGAAGCAAGTATTCTATAATGGGCCATTTGTTTATCTGCAATTGCTTGCAATTGGTCAATATTCAATTTTTTCATATCTATTAATGTGAAGATGGATTCATTATATACTCTTGCATGATGCATTAATTTTTGTGCGGTATTTCGTTGAAAGGTGGAATTAAATAAGATGGCATGAAGATGAAATAAGATGTTATCAAGGGATCGTAATAATTTGTGTTTTTTCCTATCTGGCAGATGGGATAAACCAATACGTATGGCATCAGAATAAAGTAGGAAGATTTTATTTGATCGTTCATTTCTTAATTCATTTTCCCATTGCTCTATTTTTTCCAAATAATAAGCTTCTGCTTTCGTAAGCATTTAATCCCCCCGTTTCCTAACGAATCATTCCTTATTTTACTAAAAGAAGGGAAGGAATGACAATATATTTGTCGTTTTAAATGGTATTCCTTTTTTTATGTAGAAAAAAGACAATCTTAATCGTATATTGTACTACGAAAAAGATTGTCTCTTTTATTAGGTAATGGTTACATATCTGAAATTTATAAGGTTTAAGCTTAGATTCCAGCTAATCTGCAAACGTCTCTTGCAATCATTACTTCTTCATTTGTTGGGATTACCATTACTTTTACTGGAGAGTGAGGGTAGTTAATGAATGACTCTTCACCAGAAATTTTGTTTAATGTTGGATCCCAGTAAACGCCCATAAATTCAAGACCTTGAAGGACTCTAGCACGAACGATTTCACTGTTTTCACCGATACCAGCTGTGAAGATGATTGCATCTACACCATTCATGCCAGAAGCGTATGATCCAATATATTTATGGATGTTATCCGCAAATATTTTTAGTGCAAGCTCCGCACGATCATTTCCTTCTTTCGCTTGCTCTGTAATATCACGTAAATCACTAGAGAAACCAGAGATTCCTAAAAGACCACTCTTTTTATTTAATACTTGTAACACTTCGTCAGCAGATTGATCTGTTTTTTCCATGATGAATGGAATTAACGCAGGGTCAATATTACCAGAACGAGTTCCCATTGTTACCCCAGCAAGAGGAGTGAATCCCATAGAAGTATCCATGGACTTCCCACCTTCAATTGCAGCAATACTTGCACCATTTCCTAGGTGACATGAAATTAAACGTAATTGGTCAAGCGGGCGACCTAATAATTCAGCTGCACGTTCTGAAACATATTTATGGCTTGTTCCATGGAAACCATATTTGCGAATTCCATATTGCTCATAATATTCATATGGAAGGCTATATAAATAAGATTTTTCAGGCATTGTTTGATGGAACGCTGTATCAAATACTGCTACAGCTGGCACATTTGGCAATACATGTTGGAATGCACGAATACCAGTTAAGTTAGCTGGGTTGTGTAAAGGTGCTAACTCAGATAATGTGTCAATTTTACCAATAACTTCATCTGTAATTACAGCAGAATCAGCAAATTCTTCTCCACCATGTACAACACGATGTCCAATTCCTTCAATTTCGTCTAGTGACGCAATAATGCCTAGCTCTGTTAATTTTCCTAAAAGAATTTTAACCGCTACATCATGATCTGGAATTTCTGTAACTTCTTTGATTTTTTCACCGTTAACGGAAATATTGAATACCGCATCAGTTAATCCAATGCGCTCTATTAAACCTTTTGTAATAACTTCTTCACTTGGCATTTCGAATAATTGAAACTTTAGTGAAGAACTACCAGCATTAATCGCAATAATTTTTGCCATAAAATGATTTACTCCCCTTTTGTATAACAACTTTGTATTTACTTTGTCTGACATTGAACAGATCCGATCATACAGCAGACAAGATTTACTTCTTTCAGTTTTTCATTAAAACATTCTACTAGAAACATTTCAAGCACATTGTGCCCAGTTATTCATTTTTTTTGAGATTTTCGTCTATTTTTCGAAAAAAAGACATATTTATGGCGATTATCTTCTATATAATAGAAAGAATCTGTTTTATAACAATGTATCGGTTTAGACAGAATTTTTCTGTTTATCCTTTTTTATTTGCTTGAATCCATGTGTCCAATTCACTTAAAACTTTTTCCATTGCGCGCATATTAGAGAAACTTGGCACTTTTGCAAGCAATACTTGTTTTGGTGCAACTATATTATTCCCCTTTTTCTGTAGAATCAATATACTTTTTGCGGACTGTTTATTTTTGAAAAGAGTTTCCGGTAATTGTAAAATGCCTTGTATATGAACATCTTCCTTTATATATTCATGTAGCTTATCCGCTTGTTCTGATTCGAATAAATTATTGGGAATAACAAAAAATCCATAGCCACCTGATTTTAAATAATTCATGCTTTGCTCAATAAATAAATGATGCGCATATGTATGCCCATTATCTGATTTCACTTTAAATTCATTAGAGCGGATGTCATTCGGATAATAACCGACTGGCAAATCACTCACAACAACATCTACTGGATCAATAAATAAATGCTCTAAGCTATCCTGGTTAAAGAATTCGATTGGCTGTTCTTGTAAATTTGCATTTACCAGCGCTAGCTGTAATAGTAACTCATCAATATCCACACCATATGCAGCTATAATTTTCCCTTGCTGATGGTTCATTACAGTTGTTAATAAATTTCCTGTACCAACTGCTAAATCTAGCAAACGAAGTTCCTCATTCGTCCAAAATTTTTGCACTAAATAGCCGAAAAGAATGCCAATAGAATCAGGTGTCATTTGATGATTTGGCTGTGTATTTTCTTTCATCCCTTTTAATATGACAAGTTGAAATGCTTTGCGAATCTCTTCTTTTGTGTATGTAGCCAACTTGATTGCTTCATACGATTTTTTCAACCTTTTTTTACTTAGTTCACTTAATTCTTCTTGTAAGATAGCTTCTTGAAAGATATTCTCTCCTGTTAAAGCTAACGATTCTAAATACGTATATTCCAATTCTTCTTGAATAATTAATGCTGTTTCATTAAATACTGTAAATAATTCCTCTACTGGAGAAATGTTCATATTATCACCTATTTATTGTAGATTTCTAAAAATTAGTATTTCCATTGAATGTCCTATCACTAAATTTTCCAAGAGTAGGGCATATTTTAGTAAACACATCTAATAAAACACAGCCAAATAAAAAGAGCCTGTCCTTTATATAGAAGGCCAAACTCTAGCTTATCATATGATTAATCATTTAACCAG
>NZ_DALZDK010000014.1:16687-21443 GCF_031978665.1 Niallia sp.
CGAATATTTCCCTGCACTTAGTTATGATTAGTTCGCTGCTTTTACTGCGGCTATCGCTGCATCATAGTTAGGATGGTTACTACCTTCGCTTACATATTCTACGTATGTTACAGTATCATTCGTATCAACTACGAAGATTGCACGTGCTAACAATCGCAATTCTTTCATTACCACACCATACGATTCACCAAAAGATAAATCTCTATGGTCCGATACAGTTATAACATTTTCCAAACCGCTTGCTGCACACCATCTTCTTTGAGCGAAAGGTAAATCAACACTTACTGTTATTACTTCCACATTATCAAGACTAGCAGCTTCCTCATTAAATTTTCTTGTTTGTGTATCACAAACTCCTGTATCAATAGACGGTATTACACTAAAAAGACGAATCTTTCCCTTTGAGCTAGCTAAAGTTACTTCGGACATATCATTAGCTAATACAGTAAAAGCAGGAGCTTTGTCCCCAACTTTCACTTCATTTCCAATTAATGTTACCGGATTATGTTTAAATGTTACATTCGCCATTGGCTTCTCCTCCATTTGTGATTTAATCATATGTAATTAATACCATCATATCGATAGTTGTTTTTATTTGCAAAAAATACGAACTATCTATATAAATATTTATTTTTAGTTTACAAAAAGAAGGAAACGAGCCCACTATTTTTTTGTGAACTCGTCTGTAATGCAGAATAAAGTTTACTTAAAATTAAAATTCAATATCTTCTTTCGGTTGATGGTTTTGAGATTCACCGCTTGAATCAGATGACGAATCTTTTTTCGCAAACATTTGCTGGATTTTATCGACGGCTTGTGGGGCAATATCCAATATTTTTTCATAAAGATGGGTACTTTCATCTAAATGTACCATTTTTACTCCCTGGGCATTTACGATAAGAAAAGCAATTGGAGTAATGCTTACTCCCCCACCACTACCTCCACCGAAAGGGTGTTTTGTTAATGAGTCATTTAATGAATGATTTTCTAGAGTGAATTCACTACCTCCAGCTGCAAATCCAAATCCCACTTTAGATACGGTTAAAATGACACTGCCATCAGGTGTTTCGACTGGATCGCCAATAATCGTATTGACATCAATCATTTCTTTTAAGTTTTCCATTGCGGTTGTCATTAAGCCTTGAATTGGATGATCTGACATTTTTTCCATTCCTCCATTGTTCTATTGTTTACTTGGAATAGACGTTTCATTTGTTTTAAACTTAGGAAAACCATCTTTCCAAAATTTCACCAGTTTAATTCCTGCCATCATAGCATGCCCTATCCGAAATTGAATCATACAAGAAAATAATGTTTCAGAGGCTACTCCCTGAAATTGTGGATAGATGTTAATTTTCGGCATGTCTTGGAGCTTCATATAGTTACTAATCATTCCGATAATGCTCCCTTTAGCAGCCCATATAGCACCAGAAACCATGCCAGTATGCGCTGCATCTCCTAAACCAACAATAGAGCTCCATTCTATATTCTTTATCGTTAGTTTTGCTAAAAATGACTTTACTATGCGATGAAAATGAACAACGTGATTTAATAATTCTTTTGAATTGGATAAGAAATTTAATAGATCCGAAGCTGAAAATTGTTTCGTTTCCTCTATTGTATCGTTTTTGCCTTGCACTTCTGTTTCCTCTTCTACTACCAACGTTGGAGAGTCATTATCTATTTTTATCAGAGGGATTGTTTTTTTGTATTTAATGAGTCCAAATAACGCTCGTACCTCTATTTTTAAATCATCATTATCTTTCTTATGATAATAGCGTATATGTATCGTTAATTTTAAAAAGCAGAGGAGAACAAGCAATAAAAAAAGAGAACCAATAATAATTCCAATTATGGAGAGAACCTTCACTCTGGCAACACTTCCCTTCAGCTTATTATTATTGGATAAAATATGAAAAAATAAACCTGCCATAAAGCTAATATATAATCAAATTTTGGGTTATTTTCTAAATGATTGTGCTTTTTAATAGGAAAATTTTTTAGAATAGCTGAGCAGAAACTTTATGAAAAGCGGGGTCTTTACAATGGGGAAAAACAGAACGTATGAAAAGAAAAACGGTTAATAACAACATCCTTTTCAGTTGTTATCAACCGTTTTGGTCTTAGCGATCATGAACGACTGTAGTATCAGCAAATAAATCATGAATCCCTTGTTTCTTTGGTAAGAAAGCTACTAATGCATATAAAATAATAAAGCTGGCAGAGATAAATCGACCAATCCATTCACGGAATAGGACGGTATCCCATGTTAATCTTTCTTTGTTTATAGGTACTACCTTCAAGCCAAAAATCATCTTTCCTAATGTTTGCTTTAAAAACAGTGTCATTAAAACAAAATATAAGTAAAAAGTAACTGCGGTACAAATGTTTACCGTAGAAAAAATACTCGATTCATGTAACGGCACGTCTAATATTCGTAAAACGGGATAGATTAGGATGCGATTAACGCTCGACACAATAATTAGATCAGCTAAATAAGCCCAAAAACGCATCCAAAATCCTGCATAGTCATACGGAACTTCTCCTAAAGTATCTATAATATTTCCTTCAGCAACAGGAGTTTGCTCCTTCCAATCAACTGCTTCATTTGATGGAACAATCGATTCAGACATTCCATCTTCCTTCCGTGAATCTTCTGATTGTATATTTTCACTTTCCTTACTCATTTATTCCCCTCCTATTCTGCATATAAATACATTAGTCGAGGTGAGTTAGCATTTGTGACAATCTTTAATATATTTGCTAATTCTTTATCCTCACTCGTTATTAATTTTTTTGCAGTCATTCCAAATAGGGATGCAAAACCAGTATTGTCGGTATATGTAACGACAGCTGCGTCCTTTAATTTATAATCATTCTTCATCTGTTCTACTACATCATCAAAATAGCCAAAATCATCGATTAAATTTAATTCCTTCGCTTGTCTACCATCGTAAATTCGTCCATCAGCAATTTTCTTAACCTCTGCCTCTGTCATTCCTCGTCCATCTGCAATGACCTTAACAAAGCCGGCATAAGAATTATTAATTAATCGTTGTAGAATCTCTCTTTCATCCTCTGTCATTTCTCTTGTAGAACTCATAATATCTTTATATTTTCCACTCTTAATGGTGACAAACTCTACACCGTACTTTTCAGCAAGGCCTTCGAAATTATATCCACTCATAATGACCCCAAGTGAGCCAGTTAATGTTTCCGGACTAGCAAAGATCTTATCAGCAGGTGCAGAAATATAGTAACCTCCAGAAGCTGCCATCGATCCCATTGAGACGTATATTGGTATGTTCGATTCTTTTTGAATTTCTACTAATTTATCATGTATTTGCGCACTTTCTACAACTCCCCCACCTGGAGAATTCACTTTCAATATAACCCCTTTTACACTAGGATCTTCTTTTATGTAATCCAATTTTCCGATGAAAGATGCATGATTATAACCTACTGTCGAGAAAAGAGATTCAGCATCTCCTGTATCTTGAATAGTTCCAGATACTTCCAGTACGACTATTTTCTCTGAGAAATCTCCATCCTCTATGTATTCTTCTACATATGGACCTTCCCCTTCACTAAGAAATTGTCCAAAAAGATCTTCCACATCCGTTGTGAATGCAACAGATACCATACTGGTAATTATGGAAAAGACAAAAATAATACCAGCTATCCCTAAAGCTGCCCAACGCTTTCCGCTCATTACTTATAACCCCCTATTATTTCTTTCTATTTCTTATACGTATAACTTCCGATATTGTTTCAAGAGATATTAGAGTACTTGAATAGGTTATTTAATTTCTATTACTATTATGCTATGCCTTTCGCCTGTTGTTGCTTTTTTGAATTAGAAAATAATTTTGTTTGGGAAAGAGAATAGACAGTTAATGCTGTCCAAATAAATATAAACGCCAATAAATGGGAGGTTGTAAATGGTTCATGATAAACGAATACACCAAGAATTAGTGTTAAGGTAGGTGTTAAGTATTGAATGAACCCTAGCATGGATAGCGGGATTCGTTGCGCTCCTTTTGCAAAAAACAATAATGGCACGGCTGTTAATACGCCAGAAATAATTAATAAGAAATCTAAACTAGTAGAAACTGCTAAAAAAGCATGATCTCCTTTTAAAAATAAATAACCGATAAACAGCAAAGCAAATGGAGTAATAAACATTGTTTCCAATGTTAAGCCTACATCCGAATTAATTTTGATTAATTTTTTTGTTAATCCGTATAATCCAAATGTTAGTGCCAAGGAGATTGCAATCCACGGGAAGGCACCATGAGCGAATGTAATAATACAGACTCCAATTGCAGCTAACCCTACAGATACATACTGAATTTTAGATAATTTTTCTTTCATTACAAAAATGCCTAATAATACACTTACTAATGGATTAATATAATAGCCTAAACTCGTTTCGATTATTTGATTGGCATTTACTGCCCAAATATAGATAAACCAGTTACAGCTAACCAATATAGAGGCAATAAATAGCATAATCCCCTGTTTTTTTTGATGCTTAAAGGAACGTAGCGTTTGATAAAACAATCTCCATTTACGAGTAAAAGTGAGTAAAATACACATAAAAATAAACGACCAAAAAATTCTGTTCGCGAGGATTTCATCTGCCCCTACTCCTTGTAGATGCTTCCAATAAATCGGAAAAAGCCCCCATATTAAGTAGGAAATCCCCGCAAATATTACCCCATTTCGCATATCGTTTTTCTCCATCTTCATCGCT
>NZ_DALZDK010000014.1:21453-26217 GCF_031978665.1 Niallia sp.
TTCTATATTCGAAATATTCCATATTATATATATTATTTTTGAAGCTGACAATCTTTTTTAGAAATTTTTGTAAAAGATAGTCAAAAAGATTAGGATTGAACCCTAATCCTTTCATTTGTCTTTACTTAAATCGTTCATACATTATTTCATTGCCTACAATCGTTTTTGTTACTTCTATTTTATTTATATCATGGGGATTTACATCAAAAATATCCTTATTCAAAATAGTGAAGTCTGCTAAATAACCTTTTTCAATTTTCCCTCGATCTTCTTCATGACAAATTGCATAAGCACTTCCATTCGTATAAAGACTCACCGCTTCATAAACAGTTAACGCCTCTGCCGGAAGGTATCCGTTTCCTTGTTTATCCTCTCCGTTCGATCTTGTTACAGCTGCTTGAATCCCTACTAGAGGATCTGCACTTTCAATCGGAGCATCCGAACCGCCTGCACAATGCATTCCTTCTTTTAATAATGTTTTCCATGCATAACAATAGGCAAGATTATCTTTACCCAATCGGTCGATTACCCATGGAAAGTCAGAAGTTACAAAACTAGGCTGAATATCTAGTATTAATGGCAATCCTTTCATTCGTTCGATTAAATCCTTTCGCAGCATTGTTGCATGAATAAGACGATCTCTTCCAAATCCTTTTAATGGATGCTTCTCCATTGCCTGTAAAACCATTTCAAAAGCTGCATCACCAATCGCATGGACGGCAATTGGTACCTCCTTCTCTCTCGCCTTTGCTACTAGTTCATTTAATTTTTCTTGTGTAAATATACTAACTCCATTTGTTGAGGGGTCATCATGATAGGGTCTACTTAACAGTGCCGTTCTTCCTCCAAAAGCACCATCAGCAAATATTTTCATACTACCAAGCTCGACCCATTCGGATCCACCTAAATATTTTCCGCCATCATTTATCATTTCTTCAAATACTTCATGATGTACAAGTAAATGGGCTCTAAATAGATTTCCTTCATCTTCTACTACTTTTTTATATGAACGATAGGTTCCTTCATAGCCATGATAGTAGTTTAAGTCTTCCGTATGTGCTCCAGTAAGTCCTAATCGGTAGGCATCTTTAATACCTGCTCGCAATGCTCTTTCTACATATTCATCAGTTACCTTAGGCAAAATACTGGTGATTAACTCTTGCGCCTGATCTTTAAATATCCCAATAAGATTATTTGCCTCATCCTTCTCAATCACTCCACCAAAGGGAGCTAAAGTATCATTTGTAATATTGGCAATTTTCAAAGCATATGAATTTACTGCGATTGCATGCTTACATATTCGATTAAGGAGGACTGGATGATTTGGAACATACTGATCAATATCCATTGAAGTGAGTATCTGTTGCTCCCGCCACATATTTTCATTCCAGCCATCGCCAATAATCCATTGCCCCTCTTCTATATCCTCTGCGTAACTAGCGAGCAATTGTAGGGCTTCCTCTTTTGATGTACAAGTAGATAAGTCTAACCTTAACAGTTTTTCTCCATGACCAACTAGATGCATATGACTATCAACAAATCCTGGAAGAAGTACGTCATCTTTTAAGTCTATTTCTTCTTGTATACTTCCTTCATATTTTTCTTCTAAATACTTTTTATCACCATAATCCACGATATACTGCTTATCCGTATAAACAGCTTCCACCACATGTCCTTCCTCTTTAAGCGTATATATCTTCCCACCATAAATAAGTTTCCCCATACAGATCCTCCTGTAATTTTTTATAAAAAGGACACTATTTTTTAGTGCCCTTTTTAATCTTATCTCCCTTAGAACGGTGTATTCTATTCTTATTTACTTTGCTGTTCTTTGTCTCGTAGTTCAATTCTTCTAATTTTCCCTGAAGTTGTCTTAGGAAGCTCATCCATAAATTCTATTTTCCGCGGATATTTATATGGAGCTGTTAATTTTTTCACATGTGTTTGCAGCTCTCTTGTTAATTCTTCGGTGCCCCGAATCCCATCTCGTAGAACAATAAATGCCTTAACAACATTTCCTCTAATAGGATCTGGACTAGCTACGACAGCACATTCTTTGACTGCTTTATGCTTAACTAGTGCATCTTCTACTTCAAAGGGTCCAATCGTGTAACCGGAACTAATAATGATATCATCTCTTCTGCCTTCAAACCAAAAGTAGCCATCTTCATCTTTTTTAGCACGGTCTCCTGTGATGTAATAATCGCCGCGAAATTGATTTTTTGTTCTTTCTGGTTCGTTTAAATATTCCTTAAACAGAGCAGGAGTATCTTTATGAACGGCAATATCTCCAACCACACCAACCGAACAAATTTCTCCATCTTCATTGATAACTTCCACTATATTACCTGGTGTCGGTTTTCCCATGGATCCAGGACGTAACTCTACTCCCTTTGTTATTCCAATCAATAAAGTATTTTCAGTTTGTCCATATCCATCCCGAACATCTAATTGAAAATGTTCTTTAAATACATCTATCACTTCTCTGTTCAGTGGTTCACCAGCAGAAACTGCACTTCGTAAATGCTGTAATTGATAGGTTTGAATGTTCTCTACTTTTGCCATTAGGCGATACTCAGTTGGCGTACAACAAAAAACATTCACTTCATATTTCTCTAGAAGCTGCAAATACTTTTCTGGGTTAAATCTGCCGTGATAAACAAGTCCAATAGCACCAGATCCCAATACAGATAATAGAGGGCTCCAAACCCATTTCTGCCATCCAGGACCTGCCGTTGCCCATACTAAGTCCCCTTCTTCAATATAGAGCCAATTTGGTGCTGCCGTTCTAAGATGCGCATATGCCCATCCATGAGTATGTACGACTCCTTTTGGATTACCAGTTGTTCCTGATGTATAGGAGATGAACGCTGTATCTGTCTTAAGCGTACTTACCAGTTCCAGTTCATCTGAAGCCTCAAGCGCCAGCTCATCTAAATGCATCCATCCCTCTTTTGCTTCACCTAACACAAAACGTTTAATCGTATGTATTTCTTCTACTAATTGTAACTCTTCTAAAAATGGGTAATAGCTAATAACCGCTTTAACATCTCCATGTTTTATACGATATTGCAAATCTTTTGCACGAAGCATTTCTGAACTTGGAAGAACCGTTAGTCCTAGTTTTAAAGCTGCTAAATATACTTGGTAGGCTTCCATAATCCTTGGAACAATAACAAGGACTACATCTCCTTTTTGCAAGCCCTCTTCCTTGAATACATTTCCTATTCTATTTGCTGCTTTCATTAAGGAGGAATAAGTAATTTCTTTTGTTTCGCCTTCTTCATTCTCCCATTTTAATGCCACTCTATCTGGATTTTGGGCAAATTTTTCAATCTCCGAAACAAAATTATATTGTTCTGGAGCAATTAAATCCTCCGTCCGCATAATTAGTCTCCTCCTGTTTCTAAAAATAAATACTTAACCCATTATACTACCCTATCTCCAATTTTTAAATTAATTAAATTCCATTCCTTACTAGCTTTACTTTAAACGAGTTAATCCCCCTTCTAATGAAGGGTTAATAGCAACCGAAAATCCTTTATTAGAGGTCCTTCTTAATCAACACAGAAGAAGGAGCAAGGCACGACGCCTTGCTCCTTGTAGCCATTTTTATTCAATTAGTTATTTAGAAAAACCGCCGCCTAATTGTTGTTCAGCCATTTGTACTAAACGTTTAGTGATCTCACCACCAACTGAACCGTTAGCACGAGAAGTTGTTTCAGCACCTAAGTTTACACCAAACTCTGTAGCAATTTCATATTTCATTTGATCTAGAGCTTGAGAAACTCCAGGTACTAATAATTGATTTGAATTGTTGCTGCTTGCCATGTGTATCACCTCCTTGTGATAATAGAATGTGTAATCCACATGGCATTCATTCGTTTTAACTACTGGTAATTGTTCACAAAAAACAGGAAATTTTTGCAATATTTTTTCCGTTTTTATGCATTGAAAATGAAAATACAAAACTAAACTTTATGAAAATAGCCAAAAGTAATAGCTTAGAAAAGGGAATCGGTTTCCGTTTTAATCTTATTCTCTTCCCTCTTTAGGATAATCGTTTCAACCTTATTAACCGCTTCTTCAATCAGTGGCTCAAAATCAGTAAAGCTTTCATAATACTGTATTTTTTCTTTTTTAGGTTTGGTTTTAGGTGAAGCCGGTACAAACACCGTACAGCAATCCTCATATGGCCGAATAGAGATATCGTGTGTATCAATTTTCTTTGCCCATTCAATTATCTCTGTTTTATCAGTTGTAATTAATGGTCGTAAAATTGGTGTATTCGTTACGTCATTGATTGCATACATACTTTCTAACGTTTGACTAGCCACTTGTCCTAAACTTTCACCCGTAATAATCGCAAGCGCTTCTTGTCTTCTGCGAATTTCATCCGTTATTCTTAGCATAATTCGTCTTGTTGCCGTCATTGTATAATTTTCTGGTATTTGCTT
This sequence comes from Niallia sp., assembly GCF_031978665.1. NCBI lineage: Bacteria > Bacillati > Bacillota > Bacilli > Caryophanales > Bacillaceae > Niallia > Niallia sp. The sequence continues at coordinate 25,911 of NZ_DALZDK010000014.1, forward strand.
ATGAATCAACTGCTGAATAGTAGTAAAAGGAACAATATGCAAGACAAAATGACCATTAAAATTAGCAAGCTTTTCCGAAATATCAATTACCTTTTGCTTTGCTCTTTCACTAGTAAACGGAGGACTAAAGAAATGCACTCCTTCGACTTCTAATCCTCTTTTCATGGATAAATATCCTGCTACCGGGCTATCTAATCCACCAGATAACATAAGCATCGCTTTCCCACTTGTTCCTGAAGGTAGTCCTCCTGCTCCTGCAATATTTTCACAGGAAAGATATATCGCTTCTATTCTAACTTCAATTTGA
>NZ_DALZDK010000014.1:26227-74619 GCF_031978665.1 Niallia sp.
AGGATTTTTGACATCTACTTTTAAACCAGGGATATTTTTTAGTAAATGACCACCAATCGCCTGATTAATTTCATTTGTATCAAGTTCAAACTCTTTATCAGCACGTCTTGCACTTATTTTAAAAGTACATCCGTCCTTATATAAAGAAGAAACAATATCAAAAGCAGCCGCTTTTACTTTCTCTATATCTCTATCGATCTTTACTGCCGGGCTAAAGGATTGGATACCAAAGATATTTTTAAGTACTTTAGAAATTTCCTCTACCTTTTCACCGTTTAACATAATATACATTCTTTCTCTTTTTGCTTCAATTGAAACAGATGGAAAGCCCTCAAGAGACTTTGCTATTGTCCGTTTTAATTTATCTACGAATTGTTTTCTGTTTCTCCCCTTCGTAGATAGCTCTCCATAACGTATTAAAATACGATCGTATTTCACTTCATTACCCCTCTCAACCATTTCTGAATATCTTTTATAGCATCAACTACTTTTTCCATTTCTTCCATTGTATTTTCATAGGATAAACTAATTCGGAAGGAGCTTTCCGCAATTTGTTCTGGTACACCCATACCTAATAATGTTTTACTAATTTTATTTGTTTTAGATGAACATGCACTGGTAGTGGAAATATAAATATCCCGTTCCTCTAATGCATGAACAAATACTTCTGCTTTTATTCCTTCGATCGAGAAATTTAGAATATGCGGAATACTTTTTCCTAGATCAGGCGAATGGATAGAGATACCTTCTATCCTAGCTAATTGCTCACGCAAATAAGCATTCATCTGCTTTAGGATAGACAGTTTCTCCTTTTGATTTTGCAGCTGTATCCGTAAAGCCTTGGCAGTAGCTACCGCACCAGCTACATTCTCAGTTCCACTTCGAAAAGTATTCTCTTGCCCTCCACCTGCTAATAATGGCTCCATTCTTTTTCCTTCTTTTATATATAAAACACCATTTCCCTTTAATCCATGAAACTTATGGGCAGAAATGGTATAAGCATCTACCTTTGCCTTATTTAATGAAATTACTTGTTTTCCAATTCCTTGTACACCATCTACATGAAAAAATATATTTGGATAATTGGATAATAGCCTACCGATTTCTTCAATCGACTGAATAGAACCTATTTCATTATTTACATGCATAACAGAAACTAGGATGGTTTCTTTACGGATATGTTTGATTATTTCCTCGATTGAAACTTGTCCAAATTCATTAACTGGAACATAAGAAATCGAAAAACCGTCTTCTTCTAATTGCTCCATTACTTTATGAATGGAATCATGTTCAACAGTTGTCGTTATAATATGATTTCCTCTTCCTTTATAAGTACGGGCAATTCCTTTTAATACAGTATTATTCCCTTCCGTTCCACCAGAGGTAAAATAAATTTCATTGCTTTTTACCTCTAAGAGCCCCGCAATTTGTTCTCTTGCCTGTATTAACAGTTTCTCAGATTCCATCCCGATTCGATGGATAGAGGATGGATTTCCAAAATATTTTTGAGATACAGTCGTATATGATTCAATAACCTCTGAAAAAGGCTTGGTTGTCGCACTATTATCTAAATAAATCATTACATCGGAAGTTCCTTTCCATTATAAAAAATTCGTTTTTTTCTTAATATCTTCCTATACCGCTTTATTTTTTCATTATTTGTCTGTATAAGAAACGTTACACACAGCTATGTTACCATGTTGCGTCTATCTACAAACAATTAGTTATCCCAAATTAACGGGCAATAAGTCCCTGTTGAAGTTTCACTTTATTATGCTACCATATGTTAAAACTTTTGCAAATATAAGAATAAGCTTCAAAATCGCATTATTTTAACATATAAACTGTCTATTTCTTACAGATAATAGGACACCACTCTTAAAGAATGCTATCCCTTTCCAAAGCAAAAAGTCTGAGTTCCCTCAGACTTTTTCTCCTAATTATGAAATTATGTGCATCTTATTACTTTTCATTTTCTTTCCATTCCTGTGACCAAGCATCGATTTTATTCGTACTTCCTGGCTCTATTTCTTCTATTGTTGCTGCAGCATACTGTAACGCTTCTTTATAGCGATAGTTTCTAAAATGTGCTTCTGCTTCTAGTAATCCTTGATGGATTTTTTGATATTGGCGGCGATATCGGTTTCCATATTGAATAATTTTCTCTGCTAAATACACCGTTTCAACTAATTCAATCGTTGCGTTAACCAGCAACGTCACTCTTTCTTCTGTCACATCTATTATCTTCTTCACTTCAACCATATTTAATGGTGTTCGCTCTAACATTTTTTTTACTTCATCGATACTTTCTTTCGCTTCTTTCACTAGCTCATTATATTCCTCTGTAACACCTGGTAAATTACTATTTGTAACTCTTCTAACAGCATCTCCCACTTGTTTACTTAATTCTTTCATACGATTATGGGCTGAAACTTCATCTTTACGAAGAGCACGTAGCTTTTCAAATAAAGCCTGTTGTTCTAATGAAGCAGCTTCTAATTGCTCTTTCAATTCCTTTAATTCTTCTCCCAACAGAGTATGTGCTGCTGATTCCGTCAGAAGCTTATGTTCTAATAGTTCAAATTGTTTATAAAGAAAGTTTAATTTCTTCTCAAGCTTAAATTGCAGCTCAATATCTTCATTATCTAGATTATAGTTATTTTGCAATAATCCAAATTCGACTTGCAACTGTGCATTTCCTTGCTGGACATCTGTTAAAATATCCTTTGTTGTGTTCAAATTAGTACTACAATAATTTTTTGCAAGCACTTCTTTTTCTAATAAATCATATAGTAGATCTAGTTTATCCTGTATTTCAGAAATAACCTTTTCTACTTCCTCCACATTGCCTTCCTTCAAATCATTTTCAGTTGAAGCAAGCTCATTCGTTAAGTTTTCTATCTCTTCTTCCATTTGCAAATGTTCTAATATATACCCTTGCTCCAACATATCTACATAGCCATCTTTTAACTCATCAAGTTGTTCTGGCAACTTCGTCTGACATTCAATAAGTAATGGTGGAATCTTCTCAATAAGATAAGTAATCGTTGTTAAACGATCTTGAATTTTATAGACAATTTCTCTAGCTTCCAAATAATCCCCATTATTTGTTTTTTCATCATAGCTTACAAATAATTCCGCGATTTCATGCAGCATCGCTTCAATCATTTTTTCCGTATCTCCGAAAGTATGGCGATGTGCTAAAAGATTTTTTTTGCTGACACGATAGGATTCTTTAAGCTCTTCAATTTCCGTTCTGTTCTTCTCTTCACTACCAACAAGATTATTAAGCTCTTCTAATATGGTATCAATCCTTTTATCTACACTTTCCATTTTCATGCGAATAGTTTCTTGTGTCTTCTTCGCTTTTGGAAAATTATATTTATCAATATAACTTTCTGTATCAAAAAGCAATTCCTCGATATTAGGTAATTCAGTAGTAACAATGTCGTCCCACTCTTTTCTCCATCTTTCAAACAGCTCTTCGGTTTGTCCAATCATATTCAATTGCTTAACCTTAGCAAGTTCTTCCAGCACTGGACGATTCATCATGTTTATTTTCCAATTTTCTAATTCATCGACACCGTTATAGTATTTTCTTTTAATAAAATATCCCGCTACGAATAGGCAGATAACAATACCTATTCCTCCAATTATGTAATTCATTTGAAGCCCCCTGTTCATACACCGGCCATAATTCCGTATCTATTTTAACTAATTGTTTATCCAATATTAAGGAGCAGTAATCCCAAAAATTAAAAAGCGAAGGACTAACTGCCACAAAAACTGATTGTGTCCAACAAACGATAATGGACGTCTCCCTTTATGTAGGTAAATTTCTTTGTATTTATGATAACATGTAAACGACAATTTTTGACTATTATTTTATGTTTTTTTCATAATTTCGTTTACTTTTTTCAAAGTTCGATAGATAACTTTATTATATAAGTATTTTTCAAAAATAACACGTATAACTACTTCTTTATTGGTCTTCCTGCTATATTAGGTATATATCGATAATAAAACAAATAGAAAGGGTGATTATCGTGGTGAAGAAAGATGGACATATCCATACCCCATATTGTCCACATGGGACTAAAGATTCCCTAAAGCAATACGTTGAACAAGCAATCGCTCTTGGTTACCATGAAATGACATTTACAGAGCATGCCCCATTACCAAAAGGGTTTATCGATACAACACCAACCCAAGACAGTAGCATTGCAATGGAAAATTTGCCCTTCTATTTAAAACAAGTACATAGTATCAAAAAAGAATACGAAAAGATAATCAAAATAAATGTAGGACTGGAAATTGATTATATTGAGGGATTTGAGCCAGAAATAAAAGAATTCCTAGATGAGTGGGGGCATTTTTTAGACGACAGTATTTTAAGTGTGCATTTTTTGAAAAATCCCTTGTCCAATCACTATGATTGTGTTGATTATAGTCCTGAACTTTTTGGGAAAATGGTCGAACAGTATGGGGAGATTTCAAAAGTATATGACTGCTACTATCAAACACTTTTGAAATCAATTCATGCAGACTTAGGTCCAGCCAAACCAAAGCGAATAGGTCATATGACACTTATCCATAAGTTCCAGCACCTTTTCCCTGTTGATCGAGACTTCCAAGCTGTCATTCTTAACATATTAGACGAAGTGAAAAAAAATGGATATGAACTAGATTATAATGGAGCAGGTGTAAATAAGCCCTATTGCAAAGAACCATATCCTCCGAAATGGATTGTTGAGGAAGCAATGAAACGCGATATTCCCTTAGTTTATGGGTCAGATGCACATCAGGCAAAAGATTTAGGCCAGGGCTGCAACATCATGTTATGGAATGATCGATAATTCTTTTTCATTCAAACAAACAACATCGTGAATCCATCGATGGATCTCTTCTAAATATTTTCTCTTGAAATATTCTTCATTCAAGAAAACATGGAGAACCTCGGTTACATAGAAAGCGTGAATAAAAGGCATGGAGAGTAGTCCTTTTAATTGAATGATACTATAGGAAATAGATTGTTTCCTAAATTCTTTTCTCTCTATGCCTTTTTCAAAAACTTGTGTAAAGATATATCTTTCTTTCACATAATAAGTGGACATTATTTCTCTAACAACTTGTGAATCAATCGAAACTTCTCGTAAAATAAAGCGCGTTAGTTGAGGATTTTTACATTGGTATGTGATAATGCAGTCCACCATTTTTTTTAATTTTTCTGTCGGATTGTCAGATTGTATAAACACTTGTTCTAGCTGTTCTAAATATGTCTCAAAAAAGTTCATATAACAATACTCTAACAACCCTTGTTTTCCATTAAAATAATAGGAAATATTCGCTGTATTTACATTAGCTAATCCAGCTATATCTCGGATAGAAGTACCATGATAACCTTTCCGATTAAATAATGTAATGGCTGCTTCTACAATGGCATCCCTTGTTGAAAGTTCTTTCATCTAGCCTTACCTCTTTTCTATTGCGAATCCTTAAAAAGTATGGTTGAATTATTAAAAACTTCTATTCATTAGAAAGACTGTTTTTTTCAAGAAGATAGTGTAGCATTTCAATAACTAATATTATTTTATAAAACAGCCTATAAAAGCTATCGTTGTTCTATTGAATACACTTCTTTATAAATAAGGAGATTCCTTTAAAAGTTTTCCGACAAAGTAGTGGATTTTCCTATATTAATCGTCAAAAAACAACATAAAAAATGAGAAAGATTGGTGATATACATGTTTAGCGTCGAAGCATATAAAGGAAAGCGCGAAGAGCAGTACCAATTAGTTGAAAAACAATTACGTGCTTTATTAGAAGGAGAACATAATGCAATAGCAAATCTTTCTAATGCATCCGCTCTATTAAATCAATTTTTACAAAATGTAAACTGGGTGGGCTTCTATCTTGTAGAAGACAATGAACTTGTTCTTGGGCCATTCCAAGGATTACCTGCTTGCGTCCGCATTCCATTTGGAAAAGGAGTATGCGGTACCGCCGCTCTTAAAAAAGAAACAGTAAGAGTGGAGGACGTCCATCAATTCCCTGGTCATATTGCCTGTGACGCAGCCTCTCAATCAGAAATTGTTATTCCATTATTAAAGGCAGACGGAACTTTAATTGGAGTCCTTGATATTGATTCACCAGACAAAAATAGATTTGATGAATTGGATCAAACTTATTTAGAATTGTTTGCTTCCACATTAGTTAAGTTTTTATAATAATTTGATGGAATAATCCATATTAGACTAATATAAAAAGGTGTTCTACCTTTCTTCAAAAAGAGAGGCAGAACACCTTTTTATTCGCTAACAAGAAAAGTATTTTGAATAACAACCTTGTCTTTTCCTGTTTCTTTTGCTATATATAATGCTTTATCTGCGCGCTTAAAAAGCGTATTATACGTATCATTCGTTTGTTTATTCCAATAGGAAACCCCACATGATATGGTGACAGATGGTTTAGAATGGTCCCTTACCTTTTTAACTAATCTTTCAGCAATTGTAACACCTAAAGAAAGAGGTACTTTAGGCAGGTAAATAGCTAACTCCTCCCCACCCCATCTGGAACCAACATCTGAACTTCGAATATTTTCTTTGATAATATTTGCCACTTGAATAATAATATCATCGCCAATTTGATGTCCATATGTGTCATTTATTAATTTAAAATCATCAATATCGATTAAAATAAACGTCCCTTCCTTATCTTCTAGTAAGGACCTCTGAATTTTTTCATCCAAATAGCTTCTTGAATAAAGTTTCGTTAAATGATCTGTTACAACCATCTTTTCCAATTCCTCTCTTAACAAAGAATTGGTTAAGGCAAGGGTAGAATGATGAATTAATGATTGCAATAATTTAAATGTATCAAATGAAAAATGGTATGGCTCTGGATGCATTACAATAGCGAATCCCTTTAATACCCCTGTTTGCATCATTGGTACAGCCATGATGGACTTATACTTAACATCCTCAAGCTGCATACTGAAATCCCCTAAAAATAAGGAATCTTTCTCTACTTGAATTTTCTCCTTAAAATAATTAATGTATTCTATAGATTCCGGCTCGAAAAAGAAGGAAGAACTTCCTAATAGCACTTTTGTTGAATCATTTTCAAGGGAAAACAGGATAAACCCTACTTCTTTCGCATCAAAACTAGCAGATATTCTTTCACAAATATAGGTCATCATTTCATTTAAACGCAAATTGGAATTTAATTGATCAGAAGCCTCATTAATTAATTGCAAATCGGCAACCAACTTTTTTGACTGTTGATAAAGCTGAGCATTTTCCAAAGCTCCTCCTGCTGTATTAGCTAATAGGGAAATAAATTCCACTTCGTTTTGGGGAAAAGAGATAACATCTGGAACAATAATTTGTAAAACTCCATAGACTCCTTGTTTTCCTTTTAACGGCGCATATATAACAGAACTTATTTCTTCTTTCAAATTTTCAAATTGTATTTCAGCAGTAACATATGCTTCCATCGCAGCCATGTTTTCACTGTCATACTCCAAGTCTTTCACCGGCAAATCCATCGGACTATTATTATCATGTGAGAGCAAAAGATAATAATGATACGAAGGATATACTTCTTTTAACGTGAAAATAACCTCTCTTAGTACATCTTCCATCATCATGGATGAATGAAATTTCTCTGTCACTTTAAATAGTTGTTTATATTTCTTTTTATCTTTATAAATATTCGCCATATTTTGCATATTTTTAAAAAATATTCCGACTTCTTTTCCTGCCATATCAAATAAAGAAATTTCCCCATTTGAATCATCCAATAATTCTTTTTGAATCTTAATCGCCAAAATATGGTCCACTTTTTCCTTACTCTTTAAAGCTAATATCATATAATCATGTAACGAATCTTCCTCTATAGGTGTTCGATAAAATTTATGTTCACATGCAAAAGAAAATTTTTCCTTTATACAGGTCGTTTTTCCTAGACAATCCATCTTTTCAGTGGAGGATACAATTGTCCAATTGACATCCCACTCTTCACTTGTATATAAAGTGACTGCAACTGCTCCAAATACTTCTTGGATTGCTTGAAGCGCCTCATGGATAATTATGTCATAATTTCCATCTATCCATTTGGTATCATACAATTCAAAAAAACGGCTTTTTAAAATTAATATTTTTTGGTGGCCAAGGAAGTCCATGTTTTTATCACCTAATTCACCTAACTATTCATTCTTTGATTTAATAAATTTAAAAAAGATTAAAAATAAATCGACAAACTCTTACCCAGTAACAAATCTTTTTTCTTTACTATTAAATTTGCTATTTTATAGCCGTAATTATAATACTTTTTTGCTTATTCATAAATAGATGCTCCTATTAGAATGGATCCGAAAAAACACCCTTTCAAAAAAAGCAAATTAAATAGATTAACGGGAAATAATTTTCTATGAGGATGAAAAACAAATGATGCTACATTACCAAGCCTAAAAAAACAGTTCTAATTACTTATCTGTTCACCAATGCAAACAGAAGGAATCTTACTGGCAAGTAACTAAATGTTACCATACAATAGGCTTAATCTTACAATGTATGTAAAAAAGAGTTAAGTGATTTTTGGAAAACCCCACCCAATAATATAGTTAAATTATACTAATTATATCATATTAACCATAAATAGGTAGACAAAAAATATATTTTCGTCCCCTTAACATATCCTATATTCTATAGCATATGTCATTGCGTTTCTACCCATTCATTAGAAAAGCGGAAGGCATCCGTTTAGGGGGGTGAAAATAATAGAAAAGCACCACTTGACTTTTCCCCTATAAAAATCATATAATATTCTTTGTGTAAAATAGCGCAGCATATGTAAACACTTTTTGTTCTATTTTGTCCCTCAGGATTATTTTTGATGGTGTATTGTGTAACCCTTGGCTGCTAGGGCGAAGGTACAGGAAGACAAAATAAATAAGAAGACATGTTACATCTGTTTTTATTTTACCAAATAAAAACATGAAGGAGGAGTCAATTATGGCTCGTTATACAGGTCCAAGCTGGAAACTTTCTCGTCGTCTTGGTATTTCTTTAAGTGGTACAGGTAAGGAGTTAGATAAACGCCCTTACGCTCCAGGACAACATGGTCCAAACCAACGTAAAAAATTATCAGAATACGGATTACAATTACAAGAAAAACAAAAACTTCGTCACATGTATGGTGTAAACGAACGTCAATTCCGTAATCTTTTTGATATCGCAGGCAAAATGACTGGTAAGCATGGTGAAAACTTCATGATCTTATTAGAAACTCGCCTAGATAACGTTGTTTACCGTTTAGGTTTAGCTCGTACTCGCCGTCAAGCGCGTCAATTAGTTAACCACGGTCATATTTTAATTGATGGCAAACGTGTTGATATTCCATCATACCGCGTTAAAGCTGGTCAAACGATCACTTTACGTGAAAAATCTCGCAACCTTGAAGTTGTTAAAGAAGCAGTAGAAGTAAATAACTTCGTACCTGATTTCTTAACTTTTGATGCAGATAAATTAGAAGGTACTTTCACTCGTTTACCAGAGCGTTCTGAATTACCAGCTGAAATTAACGAAGCTCTTATCGTTGAGTTCTACTCTCGTTAATAGATTTGCCAATGCTAGAAAACCCCTGAATTCCTTTTGGAATCAGGGGTTTTTTGTTAATGTTATTGGTACCCATAAAAAGAATTCCCTTTATTGTTTTTCCATCCAACTTCTTCTAATCAAAAGCCACTTTCTTCTCCCAACGGAAAAAGCAACTCACCCCAATCAACCTTTTCTTTTTTTCTCGGTCTTTTCAAGAGGATATTGTTTATATATAGTCCTTCCTCATAAAAAAAAGTTGCTATTTGTACTTGGTGAAAAAAAGGAAAGAATAATGCTTTTACTTTACACTCAAGGTCTCTAGTATATTTAATGTTTGGTAGACTAATTTGAATGACCGTTTTTTCCCGTTTTTGTTCGTATATAAGCCAGTATTCATGGACTACCTGACATATTATCTTTTGTATCCCCAAGTTGTTCTTCCCCTTTGACTCTCCATAAGAATAGTCTTGCCTATCCCCTAACGCCCTTTGATTCTTGAACAACTCTATAATACCGTCTTTTTGGACATCCACACTCCACTCTGGCGAAACGAGATCACCAGTTAGGATTGTTGGAAATGTATCCATTCGATCCTCCACTTTTGTCTGTTGATTTAAATAGTGAATTATCGCAAAATAGGAAGATTGCATATCACAACAGCTTACCTGCGTGAGAATTTGATCGTATATATTTTGGCGCAAATTAGTTAGCGTAACAACATTATTTTTCCATCTTACTTTATCGAAAAGCATTTGAAATTCAGGGATTACATAACTGCTTTCAAAATGATTTAAAGGGTATTGGAAAGCGATGGAGTAATGATCCTTTTCATAATACTTCATCATAAACATCCGCATTACAATATACTCTAAAAAAGGAGACGGTACATTTAAGACTTCACTGTTTAGTTTCATTGATTTTACAGGAAAAGTAAGTCTAGTTTACATCTTCCCGTTTCTCCCTCCTTCAATTAATTGTTTATATCTATAAGTATAAATCATTTTATAGAATAAACAGATTGCAATTGGAAGAAAAGATTACTCTTTCACATTTTAGACAATATATTGTAACAAAAAGTTGCCATTAGAAAAGAAGGAGTCTAAAAAGTTTCTTCATTCAGCAACAAAGCCTTTCCATTAAAAACGCCCCAAAAGGTATCCTTTCAGGGCGTTTTGCTTTAAAACTTAATTAAATAATATTTTTTCTTCCCGCGTCGAATTACAGTAAACTGTCCTTCTATACGGTCTTCAGCTGTAAGAGCATAATCTAATTCCTGATTGCGTTCCCCATTGATATAGACAGCACCATTGGTTATATCTTCACGCGCTTGTCTTTTCGAGGATACAATTCCTGCTGCAACTAGTAAATCTACAAGAAGAGCTTCTTCTTCTATATGTTCATATGTTGGTACATCTTTAAAGCCTTGTTTGATTTCTTCTGCTGTTAAGTTTTTAATGTCTCCACTAAATAATGCCGCAGTTATTTTTTGCGCCTGCTCAAGTGCTGCTTCACCATGGATTAATTTTGTCATTTCTTCCGCTAATGTTTTTTGAGCTTTACGTAAATGAGCTTCTTCTTGTACAGATTTTTCTAATGCTTCAATTTCTTCTTTTGAAAGAAATGTGAAGAATTTTAAATATTTTATCACATCTGCATCAGCTGTGTTAATCCAAAATTGATAGAACTCATACGGAGTTGTTTTTTCAGGATCTAACCAAATAGCCCCACTTTCTGTTTTACCGAACTTTGTACCGTCAGCCTTTGTTACAAGAGGAATCGTTAATCCATACGCCTTGGCACCTTCTGGCATATTCTTTCTAATTAACTCTAACCCAGTTGTAATATTTCCCCATTGGTCACTACCGCCAATTTGCAATTTACAATCATGGTTTTCATATAGGTGTAAAAAGTCTAATGCTTGTAAAATGGTATACGTAAATTCTGTAAAGGAAATTCCAGTTTCTAAGCGATTAGCAATTGTATCTTTTGCTAACATGTAGTTTATCCCAATATGTTTTCCGTAATCACGTAGGAATGTTACAATATCCATTTTCCCTGCCCAATCATAGTTATTCACCATCACTGCACCATTAGTTCCATCAAAATCAAAAATTCTTTCTAATTGCGCTTGCAGGCATTCCACATTATGACCAATAACATCTAACGTTTGCAGCTTTCTTTCTTCACTTTTACCACTCGGATCCCCGATTAAACCAGTAGCACCGCCAACCAATACAATCGGACGATGCCCTGCATTTTGAAAACGTCTTAACGTTAGAAATGGCAGTAAATGTCCAATATGCATACTATCAGCGGTTGGGTCTACCCCACAGTATAAACTTGTCATTCCTTTTGCTAATTGTTCTTTCAGCCCATCTTCATCTGTTTGCTGATAAATAATTCCTCTCCATTGAAGATCTTCTAATAAATTCATTTATATTCCTCCATGTAATGATAGTTGCACTTGTCATATTTTTTCGTTATTGCTCTAATAAACGCAAAAAAGTCCCTGCATGTAAAATGCAGGGACGCCAAATTAGCGCGGTACCACCCAGAGCTTGAGAAATATAGATTCTCCACTTCATTTAGAATAACGGTTCATGCCGTTCACTGCTACTAATTAGTCTAACTTTCCCAGTGAAAGCTCCAGGAGGTAATTCATCCTTTTATATATACCATTTTACACCGACCAATGGCTCTCTGTTTATAGTGATAAAAGAACTACTTTTTCCCTTCAAAGCAATAACGAATCAATATATAGTTAGCTTATTTTTATCATAAGCATGCAGTTTTTGTCAAACGATTATTCGAAAAAACAGGAAAAATATCGAACTCTGCCTATATTCCCCTCTGACTTATGCTATAATGTATGTGATTTTAGGGGGAATGATACCATGAATGAAAGGCCGAAGTGGAAAAATGTTTTAAACCATTTTAAAAACTTCTTCACCAATAAACGAACACTAAAAGGAGCCCGTGTAACCTATGAGGTAACATGGAATGTGACTTTACTATTTATCCTGATTATAGTAATTGGTGGTGCTTTTGGGATCGGAATTGGTGCAGGATACTTTGCGTCACTAGTTAAAGATGAACCAATCCGTCCTTATGCAGCAATGCAAAAAGATATTTATAATTATGAAGAAACATCAGAATTATACTTTGCTAACAATGAGTATCTAGGGAAGGTACCTACTGAACTTGAACGAGAAGAAGTAAAAATTAAGGATGTTTCAGCCTATTTAAAAGATGCTGTTATTGCTACTGAGGATGAAAATTTCTATACACATAACGGCGTAGTTCCAAAAGCAATCTTCCGCGCATTATTTCAAGAAGTTGCCAATACTTCCACTCAATCCGGGGGGAGTACATTAACACAACAATTAATCAAAAACCAAATTTTAACAAATGAGGTATCCTTTGAACGAAAAGCGAAGGAAATATTGCTTGCACTGAGGCTAGAGAAATTTTTTGAGAAAGACGAAATATTAGAAGCATACTTAAATGTTTCAACCTTTGGAAGAAACTCTTCTGGAAGAAATATTGCTGGTGTGCAATCAGCAGCAAATGGAATCTTTGGTGTTAATGCGAAAGACTTAACTCTGCCGCAGGCTGCATTTATTGCTGGCCTTCCACAAAGTCCCTTTGGTTATACACCGTTTACCCAGGAAGGAAAGCTGAAAAAGAACTTAGAACCTGGATTAAATCGAATGAAAATCGTTTTAAACAGAATGTATGATCAAGAGAAGATTTCTAAAAAAGAATATGAAGCAGCAATAAAGTATGACATAACGAAGGATTTTATCGGCCCTAAAAAAAGCCCAATTGAAGACTATCCTGCGTTAACTATTGAAATTGAAAAACGAAGTAAACAAATCATTGCTGAGATGTTAGCAAAAGAAGATGGATATACAACAGAAGACTTAGAAGCAGACGACGTTTTAGCAGAACAATATATGACCATCGCTGACCGTCAAGTCCATCAAAATGGGTATAAAATTCATAGTACCATTAACAAGAAAGTGTATGATATTCAACAAAAAACGGTTAAAAACTCCACTCTTTTTGGACCAGATAAGCCACAACAAGTGATTGATCCAGAAACAAAAGAAAAAGTTACCATCATGGAACCAGTAGAAACCGGAGCAGTTCTAATAGAAAACAAAACGGGAGCTATCATAAGCTTTGTTGGGGGACGCGATTATAATCGTGAAGCTACAAACCATGCTACTAGCAGTGTGCGACCAAATGGATCAACAATGAAGCCATTATTAGTTTATGCTCCCGCTATTGAATTAGGCACCTTATCGCCAGGTAGTGTTCTTCCCGACGTACCATTACGGTTAAATCCTAGTTCACCAGGTAAAGTATGGCCAAACAACTATGATTTCCGATTCCACGGCTTGGTGACTGCAAGGTATGCACTGCAACAATCTTATAATGTACCTGCAGTAAAGGCATATATTGATATCATGCCGCAAAATCCAATGAAATACTTGGAGAAAATGGGTATTACTACTTTAGATGAAAAAGACTATTCTACAAGATCTGCTGCCATAGGAGGACTCTCATATGGTGTAACAGTTGAGGAAAATACAAATGCATTTTCTACATTTGCTAATAATGGTAAACATATTGACGCATATATGATAGAGAAAATAGAAGATAAAAATGGTAATGTTATCTATCAGCATGAAGTAGAGCCAGTGGATGTATTTAGTCCACAAACAGCCTATTTAACATTAGACATGATGAGAGATGTTATCAATCAAGGAACTGCCGCTGCTGTAAATGGCCGCTTAAAATTCCATTCAGATTGGGCTGGAAAAACCGGAACAACCCAAGATCTAAATGACTCTTGGTTAATTGCTACAAATCCGAATGTTACGTTCGGTGTGTGGACAGGTTATGATACACCAAAATCATTAGAAACATCTGGTTTATCATACAGTAAACGTAATAACTATTTATGGGCAGATTTACTGAATGCTGCTTACGACGTAGCACCTGAGCTTGTAGATCCCCCAGAAACCTTTAAAATGCCAGGGGGAATCGTAAGACAATCCGTATGTTCTATTTCTGGACTATTACCTTCTGAGGGTTGCTCAAAGGCTGGGTTAGTTACAACCGATTTATTTAAATCTGGTACTGTTCCATCCAAAAGAGATGATAGCTTAGTAGCAGGAAAATATGTTCAAATTGGCAATAAAAAATACATGGCATTAGATTCAACCCCAAGTGAATTTTCCGAATCAGGATTAATGCTAAATCCTGATTACATCGAGAAACTATTTGGAATCCGCATTAGTGATCCTAGTATGCTTAGCGAGAATAACCCAAAGCTGAAGAATCTTATCATTCCAAATAATAAAATCGAGGATAATGGAAAGGTGCCTGGCGCACTCAAAATCAGTCTTAAAGGCGACACGATTAGATGGAATAAGCATAACGAAAAAGATGTTATTGGTTATCGTGTATATAAAGATGGGAAAAAGGTGAAAAGCATAAAAGCAGAAAATACGTTAAGTTTTAAAGCTGGAAACGGGACCTTTATCGTTAAGGCTGTTGATATAGCTGGGAAAGAATCGAAGGAATCAAATAAAATTGTAATAGGAAAAACACAAGAAAAACAGACAAAAAAGAATACTAAGGTAAATCAAGAGAAAAGTAATAATAACCAAGAGAAAAACGATAATAAACCAGCTACAACAAACCAACAAAGCAAGACAGAGCAAACCGATAAAGCTGATGAAAATGGAAAAGAATAATTAAAGCATGCTTTAGGGGCTGGGAAAAAGTATTCCAGCCATAGACAAACCCGAACAACCAAAAGGGAATCCCATATGGTTGTTCGGGTTTTTATTAGTGTTATAAAGAGCTGTTTCAGTAAAGTTAGTGTTAGCATCCGCAGCCTGAATACACTTCGCTTTCCATGGGGCGAGCGCCGAGCCCTCCCATAGGAGTCTACGTATATTCAGGCTGCTCCGTTTTTCTTCCTAATTTATTTTTTATTGGCAAAATAAAAAGCTTTTAGGAAATAGCATCTAAAAATGAAATGGAATGAATTGTTTTTTTACACTTGATTATATTTAAAATCATAAATAACTAGTATGAAAAAGCAGCCTTTTTTATGAGCTAAATGAGAGATTATTCGTCTTTACAGATTGGGTATTTAGTTTTGTCACAACCTCTTTTCTTTTAAGACTCTCTTCGTAAAGTTTGTTGCTATTAACCTGTTCTTAGGGCTTTCTTCCTCGCATAACCGCAAAAAACCAAAGCTGGAATAATATCCTGCTTTGGTTTTTAAACGCTCTAAGCTTATTTTGTTGAATTTCGAGATTCAATACGATGTGGAAGTGTCACAATATGATCTTCTACAGTTTCTTTATTCATATATTTTGTCAGCAATCTCATTGCTACCGCGCCAATATCATATAATGGCTGGACAACAGTTGTTAGTTGTGGACGAACCATTAATGTTAGTTTTGTATTATCTGATGTGACAATCTCGAAATCTTCCGGTACTTTATATCCCTTATCTTCTGCCCCATGAATGACACCTAACGCCATTTCATCTGAACCAACAAAGATAGCGGTTGGTTTATTATCAATTTCCATTAATTTATCAAAAGCTTCCATACCAGATTCATAGGTATAATCACCTTCAACTACTAAATCTTCGTTAAAAGCTATCCCAGCAGCCTCCAACGCCTTCTTATAGCCGCCTAATTTCTCATTTTTATTGATTGGCTCTTCTAATGACCCAAGGACAATTGCAATAGACTTATGGCCCTTCTCAACAAAACTAGTTACTACATCATATGCAGCCTGTGCATAATCAATGTTAACAGAAGAAATCTTTTTGCTCTCCTCTATACTAGCAGCAAGAACAATCGGTACTGGCGACTTCTCAAACTCCGTTACATGTTCCTCTGTTATATTACCACCCATAAATACAATACCATCCACTTGTTTTCCTAACATTGTGTTTAATAAGTGTAGCTCTTTATCTTTATTTTGATCAGAGTTACTTAAAATAATATTATATTTATACATTGTTGCAATATCTTCAATCCCTCTAGCTAATTCTGCAAAGAAAGTACTTGATATATCTGGAATGATTACTCCAACTGTTGTTGTTTTCTTGCTTGCAAGCCCTCTTGCTACTGCATTGGGACGATAACCTAATCGGTCAATTACTTCCAATACCTTTTTTCTTGTTGTTGGCTTTACGTTTGGATTTCCATTAACAACACGGGAAACTGTTGCCATGGAAACACTAGCTTCTCTTGCAACGTCATATATTGTTATATTCATTGTTATTTTGCACTCCTTCTAGTCGACCTAATTTCTTTCTATTATTTTACGGCAAGAAGCTACTTCCTAATCATAAACGATTTTCAGTTTAGCTAATCTTGTCTAATTATGTACTAATGATACGATATCGTCGCAAAAGCCGCAATGACAAGCTTTCATTTTTTTTCAAAAAAAACGACTTTTTTTCATCATTTAGCTAAAAATAACCTTTTATTTAAACATTCTTTCATTCAGTTTACCATAAAAATAAGAAAAATATAAATGAATTTGTCATATTAGCGTATAAGATACCATTTACTCAATAGTTTGTTATTTCAAATATATAAAAACCCCATAAATGTTAGTAATAGTTTCTAACATTTATGGGGCATTTCTAAATAGAGATATTATAAAATATTATGCATTTACATATGGTGTAGCCTGGATAGCTCGGTAAAATTCATCGAATTGATTAATATCCATTTGCTGTGCAGAATCGGATAATGCCACAGCAGGATCTGGATGTACCTCTGCCATTACTCCATCTGCTCCAATTGCTAATGCTGCCTTTGCACAAGGTAACAATAAATCTTTTCTTCCTGTCGAGTGCGTTACATCCACAAAGACTGGAAGATGAGTTTCTTGTTTTAAGATTGGTACAGCTGAAATGTCTAATGTATTTCTTGTTGCACGCTCATACGTACGAATTCCACGCTCACAAAGAATAATTTGATCATTCCCTTGTGACATAATATATTCTGCAGCATTTATAAATTCTTCTATCGTTGCCGCTAATCCACGTTTTAATAGAATTGGCTTTTTCACACTACCAGCTGCTTTTAATAATTCAAAGTTTTGCATATTACGTGCACCAATTTGAATGACATCAATATAATCTAGTGCTGTTTCAATATGCTCCGTACTCACAATTTCACTGATTACTGCTAGATCATATTCATCAGCTACTCTTTTTAATATTTTTAAGCCTTCTACACCAAGTCCTTGGAAATCATAAGGAGATGTTCTCGGCTTAAACGCACCACCACGTAGAAGCTTAAGTCCTTTTGCTTGCACGGAAGCAGCAACTTGCGCTACTTGCTCATATGATTCAACCGAACAAGGACCAAACACAAATTTAGGTGTGCCATCACCAATTTTAGTTCCTTTTATATCAACAATCGTATCCTCTGCCTTTTTCTTACGGGATACTAATAATGCTTTGCTATCATCTTCTTGTTGTAATTGTAAGCCCATTTTAAAAATTTGCTTAAATAAATGAGAAATAGTTGCATTATCAAAAGGTCCATCATTTTTATTTAAAATATGATCAAGCATTTTTCTTTCACGAACAGGATCATATCGATGTGCACCATGGGTAACTTTTGTTTGTGCAATTTTTTGAACAAGGCTTGCTCGCTCATTGATTTTTTCTAAAATTTCTAAATTCAATTCATCCACTCGATTACGTAGTTCTTCTAGTTCCTTATTACTCACAGTCATCTCATCCCTTCATAAAAAAGCACAGAACTGTATAATTTCATTTATACAATTTGCCTATATTCTTTATACAAATGCAAAAATATGTTACATTTCTCTTAATTGGATTAATTATAAATCATATTTCTCACATTGTCACTATTTTTCTTTAACAATTAAACGCTTTTAAGCGTTAAAGTGTCATTATTTACTTTTAATAGATAAGCAATATTTTTTATAATCTATTTTATCTGATAAATCATTAAATGCAAAAAATTAGCGAATACAACCTTAAGCGAAGAGTCTATATTTAAATAAAAAGAAGGTGTTTTTCTGTGCAAAATAATGAAAAACTATTTGCATTAGATATTGGTACTCGATCTGTTGTCGGTATTATTTTAGAAAAAAAAGCGGAAAGCTATCATGTTACCGACCTTTTAGCTATTGAACATACAGAAAGAGCCATGTTAGATGGCCAAATTCACGATGTATTGGCCGTTTCGAAAATTATTAAAGAAATCAAGGATCAATTAGAAATAAAACATGGACCTTTAGCAAAGGTAAGTGTGGCAGCTGCCGGAAGAGCATTAAAGACGGAACGAGCGTCTTATGAAATGAATATAGAAAGAAAGCCGCTTATTACAAAAGAAGATATCTTACATATGGAATTAACTGCCGTCCAACAGGCACAAAGCTCAGTGGCAGAAAAAAATGAGCGTGATAAAAGTCAGTTTTATTACTGTGTTGGCTATTCGGTTCTTCACTACTCTCTAGATGATCAAGAAATGGGTAGCTTAATCGATCAACAAGGATTAATAGCAAAAGTAGAAATTATTGCAACTTTTTTACCTAGGGTTGTCGTTGAATCACTAATAGCTGCCTTACATCGAGCAAATTTAGAAATGCAAGCATTGACGCTTGAGCCGATTGCTGCCATTAATGTTCTAATTCCGCCTTCCATGAGAAGGTTAAATGTTGCTTTAGTAGACATTGGAGCAGGAACCTCAGATATTGCAATTACTGACTCAGGTACTGTTATTGCATACGGAATGGTTCCAGTTGCTGGTGACGAAATAACCGAGGCGCTTAGTGACGCATATTTGCTAGACTTTCCGTTAGCAGAGAAAGCCAAGAGAGAATTATCCCAAAACGATTATATTTCTATTTCAGATATCCTTGGCTTTACAACGGAATTACATAAAGAGGAAGTCATTAAGGAAATTGAGCCAGCATTAGATAAATTGGCCGATACGATTTGTCGGGAAATATTGTCGTTAAACAATCACAAATCACCTAAGGCAGTGATGCTTGTTGGCGGAGGAAGTCAAACTCCAGCGTTACAGCTCAAGATTGCAGAAATGCTAAATTTGCCTTCTAATCGAGTTGCGATTCGAGGAATCGATGCTATCAACCACCTAACCTTTGAAAAGTCCTTCCACTTAGGACCAGAGCTTGTAACACCAATCGGCATCGCTATCACTGCAGAAAAATCACCAGTCCAATACAAAACGGTATATATAAACGAACAGCCTGTCAGACTGTTTGAAGTAAATAAATTAACCGTTGGAGATTGCATTCTTGCATCAGGCATTAAAATGAATCAGTTATATGGAAAACCAGGCAATGCAATGATTGTGACAATTAACAATCAAAAAATAACTATACCTGGCAGTCACGGGGAAGGACCAACTATTTTAAGAAAAGGAATGCCATGCTCATTAGAAGATACCGTTGAAGATGGAGAATCATTAACGGTTTACCGTGGAAAAGACGGAGAGCAAGCTATTGTTCAAATAAAGGATTTAATCGAAACCGAGCCAGACAAAAAAATTACCATTAATAATAAAAGCTATATCATTCATTCGAAAATCACTTGCAATGGAGTAGCCGTTTCCATCGATCATCAGATTGAGGATAGAGATCTTATTGAATATAGGGCTGGTTCTACCATTCAAGAAGCTTTAGAATCACTTCATTTAACGAAGCTTATCGATGAGCTACAGCCATTTCAAATCTTAATAAATGGAAAAGAAACCATCCTTCCATCTTTCTCAGGAAAACTTATGAAAAATGGGCTGCCTTGCCGTTTAAATCAGTTGTTCGACCATAATGATGTGATTATATTGGAAAAAAGAAAAACACCAACTGTCCAGGAATTGGCAGAAAGAAAACAAATTTTAATGTACCAAGTACTTCCTGTCTATTTTAATGACAAAAAAATCACGCTTACAAAACAATTAGCACAAATCCAAAGAAAAGGACAAAAGCTTCAAATGCACGATCTCTTGTACAGTGGGGATGAAATTAGCATAGAACAAAAACCATTTGAAGGCTTCTTATTTCAAGACTTATTTGCATCTGTAAATATTAATATGCCACAAAGTGGCGGAGGGGCTTTTCAACTCTTACGAAACGGCAATAGCGCAACTTTTTTAACTCCTATAAAAAAGAACGATAAATTATCAATTGTTTGGCCCGTTAAAACAGGAAATCCATTTATGAACAACTAAAAAACATACAGATCCGAAAACAGAAAAAGGAATTCAGAACGCCATCCTCTGAATTCCTTTTTCTATTCATTTAAAACTTGCCCATTTAATTTAAACTACATATTATAGATTAGCTTTTGCATTAAAGTGAAGACTTTTCTTTATATTTCTTTCACAGCATTTTCTAAAGAAGCAACGGTAATCTTTCCATGAGATGCATGCCAAACTATTTTATTGTTTGCAAAAAGTAAAGCTTGCGGAGATTCGTGCTTTACTTGATATTTTTCAGCAATATAGTTAGATAATGCCCTAGCATCTTGGACAGCTAAATAGTAAGTATCAATCTCTGTATTTCCTTCTGCATATTCTTTATATTCATCGAAAGCATTTGCGCTAATTGGACATGTTAAACTATGCTTAGCCAGCCAAAAAACGCTCTTACTTTTAACTAACTCTTCAAATTTTTCGACAGTGTCTATTTTTTCCATTTACACCCATCCTTTATATAAAGTAATTTCATGAAAATAAATAACAGCATGTAAAAAAACAGCCTATAAACTTATTTCTTTCTGCTTGGCTACCAAAAGATGGACTGATCTCTTTGAACGCAGAAACCAAAGTATATAGACTGCAAGCTTTAACAGCAATTTATACGAAAATATTAATTATTAATGATTGTATTTACTTTCTGTCTCGTCAAATGCTCTTTTTGTTTCTTCTAATTTTTGTTGAATTTCATCGAATTCCGAACTTTTTAAACTAGCACTTAAATCAGACGCCTGTTCTTTCAGTTCATCGAAACGGTCTGCAATATTATCTTGCCCTTTTGTACTTTTTACCTTATCCATAATATCAGCAGAAGTTTTCGTCACCACATTACTAATTTGATCCGTTTTATCTTTAGCAATGGAAATGAACTCTGTTCCTTTTTCTTTAACTGTATCCGTTAACTCAATTCCTTTTTCCTTTAATGCTCCTGCTTGTCCGTTCAAATCATGAAGCAATTCTTTCCCAGGCTTTGGGGCAAGAAATAAAGCAGTAGCAGCCCCGACCACCCCACCTAAAATGGCACCGACTAGAAAATCCTTAGTACTAGAACTTTCGTTTGCATGGATTATTTCTTGTTCTCGCTTCATTATTAACATCCTCCTTTTAATTGTTTCTTACACGTGTTCGATTTTGTTCTGCTTTCCTAGCTTGCCATTGATCTTTAATATTCATAAACACTTTGCTATATTGAACAATTTGAGCTATTTTGTCTTGATTTTTCGTAAGCGAATTTTCTACATTTTGCGTAATCGTTTGTACAGACTGATTAAATCCTTGTACGCTTGTTCCTACATCTTTAACTGCATCAACAACTGAATTTAAACTTTCTGATTTTTGTTGAATATCTGTAGCTAAATCATTCGTTTTTTGTAATAAAATAGTTGTTTCTCTTGTTACACCATCTAGTTGCCTTTCTAGCCCGACAAGTGTTTTCGAAACACTATCCAGCGTAATATGTAATGATTTCAATGTTCTTGCAACATAAATGACTAAAATCGTAAACGCTATAGCTATTAACGCTACACTTACATATAAAAGATTTATCATCCTTATCGCACCTCCACTTTATTGGTCTTTTCCCAAATTCACTATTGCTAAAACCTTAGTTTTATTATAATTGGAAAAACATACAGAAACAAATGATTCCTTCCCATTCATCTAGCATCAATCAAGATTGTGGGGAAAACCAACAGAAGGCGCTCAGATTTCTATTTTATTTTTTCTAGTTTTATGGTTTTTATTACTGTTTATATTTAAGGATAAATTTTTTTCGGGTACAATAAGAAAGTTATCACATTTATAAAATTTTGGAGGTACATATGAAAGATCCACGTATTGATCAACTAGCAAAAAATTTAATTAATTATTCTATTCGTTTACAAAAAGGCGAAAAAGTCCTTATTGAAAACTTTGGACTTCAAAAGGAGCTTGTAAAAGCACTTGTACGCGAAGCATACGCCGCTGGAGGTTATCCTTTTGTTTCCCTAAAAGATAATGATATTAACCGTTCCCTGCTTTTAGGCGCACAAACAGAGCAATACGAAATGATGGCACAATTCGAAGCAAATGTAATGAGCAATATGGATGCATACATTGGGCTTCGAGCTGGTGATAACATTAATGAGCTTGCAGACGTTCCTGCAGAACAGATGAAAATTGAAGGATCAACAATCGGTAAAAAGGTCCATAGAGACATCCGCGTACCAAAAACTAGATGGGTTGTCCTTCGTTATCCTAGCCCATCTATGGCACAGCTTGCGAGAATGAGTACAGACGCTTTTGAAGATTTCTATTTTGATGTGTGTAATCTAGATTATGGCAAGATGGATAAGGCAATGGATGGCCTTGTAGAATTAATGAATCGCACAGACAAAGTTCGCTTAACTGGTCCTGGCACAGACTTAACCTTCTCCATTAAAGATATTCCAGCAATTAAGTGTTCTGGACAAATGAATATCCCAGATGGTGAGGTTTATACAGCTCCTGTACGTGATTCGATTAATGGAGTACTAACATATAATACACCATCTCCTTATCAAGGCTTTACCTTTGAAAATGTAAGCCTTAAATTCGAAAATGGAAAGATTGTCGAAGCAACGTCCAATGATACAGAAAGATTGAATAAAGTTCTGGATACAGATGAAGGCGCTCGTTATATTGGCGAGTTTGCTATTGGAGTAAACCCATATATTTTACATCCAATGCAGGATATCTTATTCGATGAAAAAATCGATGGAAGTTTCCACTTTACACCAGGACAAGCCTATGACAATGCTTATAATGGTAACAACTCCAATATCCACTGGGATATGGTAAATATTCAACGTCCTGATTATGGTGGCGGAGAAATCTACTTTGATGATGTACTCATTAGAAAAGATGGCAAGTTTGTCATCCCTGAATTAGAAGCACTGAACCCAGAGAATTTGAAATAGAAAAGCGAAGGGCTGGAGCGACTTTCCTGAGATATAGGAAACACGGGGAACAATAGTGGACCGATGTTGACTTATCGTAGGGAAAGGTTGTGAAGCCCATCAGCCCCTAGGTGCCCGGAGCTAGACAACAAATTGACTTCAGAAAACTTATACTTTCTAAAATGTAAAAAAGGACTCTTTAGCTAAGGCTAAAGAGTCCTTTTTATTATACCAATGTTTTCTCATAAGCACTTTGATATTTTTGAATATCGCCAGCACCCATAAACAAGATAACACTATTATTATGTTCTTTTAAGGAAGTGATTGTCTCTTCCGAGATAATTTTGCTTCCTGGTACTTTTTCAGCTAAGTCATTAATGCTTAGCTTCCCATGATTTTCCCGTGCAGAACCAAATATTTCACATAGATAAGTAGAATCTGCTAAATTCAAACTATCTGCAAATTCTTGAAGAAACGCTTGTGTTCGTGAGAAGGTATGTGGCTGGAATACAGCAACAATCTCACGATCCGGATACTTTTGACGTGCAGCCTCCACCGTTGCTTTAATTTCAGTAGGATGGTGGGCATAATCATCAATAATAACCTGTGTACCAATCGTCTTTTCTGTAAATCTTCGTTTAACACCTTCAAACGTCATTAAACGTTCTTTAACAATTTCTGCATCTAATTCCTCATAATGACTAAGCGTAATAACGGCTAAAGCATTTAAGATATTATGGTCACCAAACGTCGGAATAGAGAATGTATGGTAATACGTATTACGAACATAGACTTCAAATGTTGTACCCTCTGTTGTTTTCTCCACATTTCTTGCTTGGAAATCATTCTCATCCCCAAATCCATAAAATACAACTGGTACTTTCGCTTGAATTTTCTGTAGATGTTCATCATCTCCACAAGCAAAAATCCCTTTTTTCACTTGCCATGCCATTTCTTGAAAAGCAGAAAAAACATCATCCACATTGGCAAAATAATCTGGATGGTCAAAATCAATATTGGTCATTAACGCATAATCAGGGAAATAGGAAAGAAAATGTCTTCTGTATTCACATGCCTCAAAAGCAAAATATTCTGCTCCAAGTACCCCTTTACCTGTTCCGTCACCAATTAAATATGCAGTAGGCTTAGCACCCTTCATTACATGGGAAAGCAAACCAGTGGTCGATGTCTTTCCATGCGCACCAGTTATCGCTATACTTGTAAATTGCTTCATAAAGTCTCCAAGAAAACGATGATAACGAATAACTGGAAGTCCTAGCTTCACTGCTTCCTCTACTTCTTCATGTGTATCTGGAAAAGCATTCCCAACGATAACATTCATTCCTGGTTTAATGTTTTCTCGTTGAAAAGGAAGAATTTTAATTCCTGCTTGTTCTAATGCAACCTGAGTGAAAAACGTTTTTTCCACATCTGATCCTTGAACCTCAAAACCCATATCATGTAAAATTTGTGCTAATGCACTCATACCCGACCCTTTTATACCTACGAAGTGGTAAATAGTCATATAAAGAACCTCCAACTACGCATATCTTTTAACAGTATATGATATCCTCATTAAATTTGCTCATTGCATTTATGTATGCAATTTAATTCATTTTATTGTTCCCATTCAACGGATTTATTCTATTCCCGCCAAACCGATTAACTTTTTTTTCCTTTTTTTCATTTCACATTTATTCATTATACCATCTTTTATAATGAAAAACTATGCAACAATGCATTTCCAATGTATGACATTTATTATAAAACATTGCTTTATCCTTATTCACTATCCTGCAATTGCAGCAATTCACTTTCTGTAATTAATACATCTCTTGCCTTTGTCCCTCTTGCTTCGGATATGAATCCTTGTTTTTCCATCATATCAATCAATCTCGCTGCTCGATTATATCCTATTTTAAAGTTTCTTTGAAGACTCGATGTAGAAGCCCCACCTTGTTCAATAATAAACTCGCATGCTTCGTAAAATAACTCATCTTCTTCTTCAGACATTTGTACCTTTTTTAAAAGCTCTTCTTGTTCAAATAAATATTCTGGTTTTCTTTCTCTTCTAACATGTGCCACTACTTGGTCAATTTCTTCATCAGATACAAAAGTGCCTTGTAAACGTACTGGCTTAGACGTTCCATTTTCTAAAAATAGCATATCGCCTTTTCCTAATAACTTCTCAGCTCCGCTAATATCAATCACTGTTCGTGAATCGATTTGAGAGGAAACAGAAAAGGCAATTCTTGTTGGGACATTAGCCTTAATCAAACCGGTAATAACATCTACCGACGGTCTTTGTGTTGCAATTAAGAGATGTATCCCGCATGCTCTAGCTTTTTGGGCAATTCTGCTGATTGCTTCTTCCACATCTGCTGGAGCCATCATCATTAAATCTGCTAATTCATCAATGACAATAACTAAATAAGGCAATTTATCACTATATCTTTTATGTTCTTCCGCTAGTTGATTATATTTAGTAATATCTCTAACACCAACATGCGCCAACAGCTCATATCTTCTTTCCATTTCTTCTACCGCCCATTTTAAGGCAGCAGTAGCAGTCTTTACATCCGTAATAACAGGACTTGCTAAATGGGGAACATAATTATATGGAGCCAATTCAACCATTTTAGGATCCACTAACAATAACTTTAACTCTTCTGGCTTTGCCTTATATAGTAAGCTAACGAGCATTGTATTTATACATACGCTTTTTCCAGATCCAGTTGCTCCAGCAATTAAGCCATGGGGCATTTTCCGTAAATCCGTAACGATTGGTTTACCTGAAATATCTAATCCCATCGCAACTGTTAAAGGAGAAGAAGAATTTTTAAACTCATCACTTTCTAAAATTTCTCTAATAAGCACAGGTCGACTCTTTTGATTTGGTACTTCAATTCCAACCGTATGCTTTCCAGGTATCGGAGCTTCGATTCTAATATCCTTCGCTGCAAGGCTTAATTTTAAGTCATCAGAAAGGTTTGTAATTTTGCTCACCTTAACCCCTGGTTCTGGCTGTACTTCGTATCGTGTTACAGAAGGTCCTTGTGTTACATTTACTACCTTTGCGTGAACATTAAAATTAGTAAAGGTATCATTTAAAAGCATTGTCTGCTCTTCAATCCATCCATCCTTTTCTATTTGTAAAATAGGAGGATGCAATAATTTTTCTTCAGGAAAAACGTAATAAGGTAAATCATGATGGTCCTCATAGTCGTTCTCCGATATTGGAGGAGCTATATCCTCTAACTTTGGCTGTAGATTTGGCTCATCATCTACTTTTTTTTCTACCCTTTTATTTGCCAGAGATTGTCTATCTTTATTCAGCATCAACACATTAAATGGCAAAGGACCTTTCCGAGTAGTAGCTGTTTTCTCTTCCACTCTTTTCGGTATTTCCTCTTCCCTCTTCTCTTCAGCCTGTTCTTCCCTATTTTGTGTGTACGCTTTTTCTTCCGTAATTTCCAGTTCTTCTGACAATAGGATCTGTTGTTCGTTATGCTCTTGCTCGTCTACTAAACTCTCCATTTGCCCAATTGCTTGATGATCCATTTCACTCGCAGGAGAAGCTATCTCCTCCACTTCTAATGAAATATCCTCCCTATCATCATGATGGGAACTTTGCTCCTCATCCAACCATTCTTCTGTAAATAGGGAAAGGATTGGATCTAGATCAGTTTCTTGCTTCACAAAATTCTTCGGTGTTGTAGCTTGTTCTTGCGATACAGCTATTTTATCTCTCACTTCATCCAATGCAAGCAATTCATCCGTTAACATTTCTTCTGTCTGTATAGAAGTCAATTCTTCCGAAATATCAAATGCTCTATTTATTTCTGGCTGCGGAATCGCTGTGCTAGGTTCCTTTCTTTCCACCTTTATCTCCGGACGATTATATCCATATATTGGAGAAACAATTTCTGTCGGCTTGAAAGGACGATTTGGACTATATGTATTCGTTGATTGTTCATCCTTCACGTTATTTTTCGGCTGTTCTGCAAATGGACGTTCGAATGGTTGGTTGATTTCTCGCCTATCATCCACAACAGTTTGCCTAGTCTCTCTTCTTTTCTTTCTTTCTATTTCCTTTCTATCGTCTTCATCCCCATCAGGAATTAACGGAAAACGAAAGTTTCCTTTCGGATATTGATAAATAACTTTAGAATCCATTTCTTTCTTCCATGCTGTAGATTCCTTGTTTGGTTGATCGTCTATCTCAATCGTTTCTACCGTTTCTTCAATTTGGTTCAGCTCATCTTCTTCACTAACAAACTGTTTAAATACTTTCTTGAACCAATTCACACTTAATCACTCTTTCTTTCAAATCTCATTACTATTTTAACAGTTATGTTGAGAATTTCGAGCACTATTTTTTAACATCTCTCCCTTTCCCTCTTTGGTAGGAGAATAAACAAAGCTTCGATTAAGGAGCAAATACAAAAAGAGAAACTTTTTGAAAGTATATTTAGTCCTAATTGCTCTTTCATCAAGTCTCTCTTTTTAATTAGGTTACAACAGGAACTTTTTGTATAGAAAATGGCTACTTTGTAAGGATTCTGTTTTCTCTCCACTAAAATTATATCTACGTCAACTAACCCCATTGATGGTTAAGTTGCACTTATCGGACCTTTACAAACAGTTATCCTCCCTAGCTTCCTCGATCTTCCAAAACTTTAGGTGGGAGTCTTATGCCCTTTAAGTGTGGGATAAATGTTATTTTAATATAAAAACATTTCAGTTAGATGTCATTCAAAAGTAATTTATGCATCGATTTGATTACATTCTTCCTATTATTTTTCACGCTTTTTATTTTTCCCTAATATAAAGATTGGTTCTAATTCCCCATCTTCATAAAGAAAAGATAATGCCGTAATTGGGACTCTTCCGCTCGCAAAAAAGCTCATCGTCATTTGTGCAAGAACATCGTATCCCGTTTCATTTCGAATGTCACCAATGATAAGGACATCCTGATGCGGGACAGCGAGAGTCATTGCTCCTTCTATCTTTTCATTCATTTCTTTTAGAAAAGCATCGTTCAATATCCTGCTTGCATCATAGCCATCATTACTGTTTAAAAAATAGAAAACATTCCCTGCAACACTATCTGCCTTTACATTAGTGGATAGAGACCTTACGTTAAAAAGGGCCATCTCTTTCATTGACGTCTGTGTCCACTTTTCCTTTTCCATCAATTTCTCGTCAATAAGGCGGTACGTATTTCCCATATCTAAAGCGTAGTATATTCTTGTTTCTGCTGTATGCTCATCTGTTATAAATGGAATTTCCTCGTTGGACTGTTGAGGAAAAGAAGTAGAACGTATGACAGGAAATATTTTTTTCTCTTTTCCTTCTATTTCTCCGTCTCTTTCAATTGCTCCTAATCCATGCTCGATATAATAAACAATCTCATCGACCGCTTTCTCTTTCTTTGTTTCCCATTTTGCAATTATTTCAGGCAGGGAAACTGTTACCCCTTTTCCTGTTTGTTTACTCTCTATTCGCACTTGATCTTTTTTACTGTCAAAAGTAAAAGTTCGATCATCGTTATTTATTCGTTGTATAAGCATGTCCTTCATTTTTTTACTCGTCATTTTCATCCTTGCTTCACTTCCGTCCTATTGGATTTCGTCCTACTTATTATACTCTAAACGATTTTTTATTCATCTTTTTTGCTATGGATTTTATCAAAGCGACAGAAAAAGGTTATCTCAAATAGAAAATATAGTAGGAACTATGTCATTCCTAAGCTATATTTTTATAGGAGACAACCTTTTATCATAAACAGTTCTTCTTAAAACGGCTTTTTACCTAAGAAGAAATTTATTATGCATACTTGCTTTTACAGAGACTCAATGAATTTTTCAATTTCTTCCTGTGTTTTTCGATCTTTGCTTACAAATCTGCCTAGCTCTTTTCCACCTTCAAAAGCAATAAAGCTTGGAATCCCAAATACATCTAATTCAATACATGTATCAATAAATTTGTCGCGATCCACATGAACAAATGTATAATTATCATATTTTGCTTCTACTTCTGGCATAAATGGTTCGATAAACCGACAGTCTCCACACCATTCTGCCGAAAAAAGAAAAATATGCTTTTCTGGACTATTTTTAAGCTCTGTAAATTCTTCTACTGTTTGTAAATCTTTCATTTTAATGCCTCCTAAAATAATTCATGCCCTTTTGTTATAAATAGTATCAGAATTACATGTTCCTCACTACTAATATGCTTTCCCACAGCTTCATTTTTATCACGTACCAACTGTCTTTTTCTAAATTCTTGGCTGTTAAAGTTTGTTGCTATTGAAAAACCATAAGGACTATGAATTATGTTGCTGAAATTCCATTTGTCCTATAAGTAATTCGACTACATGTTGAAACATGGCTGTTCTATTTATCCTGCCATATGTAAATATCCCTATCGCACCTTCGTTGTGGCGAACATGTTCTTTCTGGGCATATTCATCCATTACAGGCCCTAATTCTCTCCCAGAAACTAATTCCGTTTCAATTTCTTTTGACAACGGTATTCTTGCTCCGCTAGCTATAAAGGTAGTACCATCCTTTAACACAAGTGCGCCCCAATTAATTAAAAAGAGGATGTCATTTGTTCGATGTACGCCACCTTCCAAACCGATTCCTATGTCTCCGTCTCCCTCATGCAAAGCAGCTTTTGCCCGATTAATTGCACCAGTAATCGTTTCCTCGTCTGAAAAAGGTTGTTCGCTGACACCAGAGCTAACATTGAACGTAGCAAACTCTATATCTTTATCATTTTCCAGACAGTTTTTCACAGCTTTTACTTTAGCCTTATTATTTGTGCCGATACAAACTTTCACATACCTCTCTCCTATTCTTGCAAAAAAATTCTACAGAAAAAGGTATCTCATAAATACTAATTGTATTTGAGACACCTTTTATAAAAATATTTTAGCGTAACCATGTATGTAGCTATTAATAGCTACACCAAATTAGAAACTTAGCCCTAGAATTAATATTATTGATTAGCACGCAGTGTCTCGATTGTTGTGCTATCTGTCGTTTTCACTAATTTAATAAGCAGTTCCTTTGCAGCTGCATAATCATCGATATGGATAATAGAAGCACTTGTATGAATATACCGAGAACAAATTCCAATAACAGCACTAGGTACCCCTTGATTAGAAACATGAACTTGTCCAGCATCTGTTCCACCTGGTGAAATAAAGTACTGATAAGCAATATTATTAGATTCGGCAGTGTCTAAAATAAACTCTCTCATGCCTCTATGCATGACCATCGTGCGGTCATAAATACGCAGTAATGCTCCTTTACCAAGCTGACCAAATTGATTTTTATCCCCAGATGCATCATTTGCCGGACTTGCGTCTAATGCATAGAAAACATCTGGTTTAATCATATTAGCCGCTGTTCTAGCTCCTCTTAGGCCAACTTCCTCTTGCACGGTAGCTCCAGAATAAAGTACATTCGGAGTTTCTTCTCCTTGAAGATTTTTTAACAGTTCGATTGCTAACCCACAACCGTAACGATTATCCCAAGCTTTTGCCATAATTTTCTTTTCATTTGCAAGAGGAGTAAATGGACAAATTGGAACGATCATTTGGCCAGGCTTAATTCCAATTTTCAATGCATCTTCTTTATCATCTGCCCCAATATCAATCAACATATTCTTCATATCCATTGGTTTGCTTCTTAATGCTTCATCCAATAGATGTGGCGGAATCGAACCAATAACTCCTGTAATTGGGCCATTATTCGTGATAATTTGTACTCTTTGTGCTAAAAGTACTTGGCTCCACCATCCTCCTATCGGCTGGAAACGAATCATTCCGTTGTCTGTAATGGAGGTTACCATAAAACCAACTTCATCCATATGCCCAGCAACCATTACTGTTGGGCCGTTTTCTTTCCCTCTTTTCACACCAAAAATACTGCCAAGATTATCTTGCACAATTTCATTTGTATATAGACTTAGTTGTTCTTTCATAAAATTTCGAACTTGATGTTCATTTCCAGCTACACCGGGAAGTTCTGTTAGAGTTCGAAACAAATCCAATGTTTGTTGTTCCATTATAGCCATGCTCCTTTAATTACTATGTATTTTGATAATATATTTATTGTACCGAAATATTTAAACGCATACCACTACTTTCCTTTATCTGTTACCAATTTATCCATTTCCATTCACTTAATCTGTTTACAGGAAGATAATTTACCTAATCATTTCTTCCAAGAAGTAAATTAGCTATAATAACATTAGCTAGTTTTTTTAAGGATGCTTACCTTTTGGTAAACAAAGCTTTTAATAATATAAGAAATCGTAAGGAGTTAAGCTATGAATTGGAAACATGTAATAGGTGGCGTTATTGCAGGAGTGGCTGCAAGCTACATAGCAAAGGAAGCCATTATTAAAAACAGTGGTCTTTCAAGCAACGAGGTTTTACAAATAGCAAAAGCGGCCTTTAAAGAAAAAGGTCCTATTAACGGTTCCTGGATTCAAATGGAGAAAGAAACACTTCTCACTCTTGAATCTTCTTTCACTGTTTATAGAGGTGGTATTACTCGAATGAACGGAGACAAACAAGAAGTATTTGAATTTGTTTCAGATAGCGAAACAGGGAATATTCTTGATGTTAATCAATTAGCTTGAGCCAACTATGGTCTATACAAGAAGACCTGCAAAAAAAGAGCTATCTCCTTTGATTCGAGATAGCTCTTTAATCATTATCTAAATTGTACTTCACAACGATAAATTCTATTTCCTCTATTAGAAAATTTTTCCTCATACTCTGTCATGATATTACCCTCATAATCACTGTTATGCAAATCAAGACTCACATATTTTAACAGCATCCCGTATTCAGAAAAACTTCTTAGAGAATACTCAAATAAACCTTGATTATCTGTTTTAAAATGGATTTCACCTTGATTTCCAAGCACAGACTCATAAGAAGCTAAAAAAATCTTATACGTAAGTCTACGTTTTTCATGTCTTGTTTTTGGCCAAGGATCGGAGAAATTTAAATATACACGTGCAATTTCTCTTTTATCAAAGTAATCCATTAATTTTTCTGCATTTATATTCATCAATTTCAAGTTTGGAACTTCTGCTTCAATTAAGCGATCTAATGCAGAAACAATGACACTTTCCTGAAGTTCTACACCGATGTAATTAATCGACGGATTTGCTTTGGCCATTTCTGTAATAAAACGACCTTTTCCTGTACCAATTTCAATATGAATCGGCCCCTTTTGACTAAAAGCCTGATCCCATTTCCCTTTCCAATCTTCTGGGTTTTGGATAACATATTGCGGATATGCACTTAATTTATCTTTTGCCCATGGTTTATGTCTTAATCGCATGTGGACACTCCTTATTAATAACTATCGTTTCAAACAATATCATGCATTATACATGGATGCAATACTCTTTTCTTGGCAAATGAATTTTTAGAAGGATAAATTTACATTAGGAACATTTGTATAAAGAAAAAAAGAATTCACAACCTATAAGTGAATTCCTTAACTGGTATTTGAAAAGAATGATTTTGACTCTTTTCCTACTAGAACCTATAGAAAGGGTGTTCTACGTATGCCTATAAACCATGAGCATCAACTCGCTTTATTAGCCGATATTCTCAGTAATCAACAAATGGACTGCTGCGGTTCTGTAGCAGAATGTGAGCAAATAGAGCGATTGATTACTTCCTTAAGAACAAATGATCAAATTGATCAAAATATCCTTCCCATTTTAGAGGAGATACACCGTTACAGCGAGCAAGGTGTCAATGCCTCAAATTTAGACACTCATATCCATTCACATCAAGACCAATTGTCTCAGTGGGTAGATGGAATAAACAATTTATCCTAATTAATCAAATGTCATTTGTAAATGGTAACTAATCAATATCATGCAAAAACTGCATCCATTTTTCCATCTCACTGAAACGACCTTTTTTCTTGTACCAGCGTATGGAATTAATGGTTTGAGCAATCACATACCATTTCATTCTTAAAGATAAATGATCTGTGAGTTCATACCCATAGGTTTGTAACCAATTTTTCCAATCTTTCTTTGGAATATACCAATAAAGCAGCATTCCTAAATCGATTGCTGGGTCTGCTATCATCGCTCCATCCCAGTCAATAAGATACAACTGGTTGTCTTCAGAAAGCAGCCAGTTGTTATGATTAACATCACAGTGGCATACAACATGTTCTGTTGTCTTTATAAACGGAAGATTCTCTTCTAAAAACTGGATATACCCTGTAATATCCTCGTTTTGTTTTAATTCATCGTCTATTTCCGCTTTTATGACTGACAATATCATATCAGGATGAAAAGATGTTTTACCTAGCCTTTTCAGCATCTCTAATAAAGGCTTAGAGGTATGAATTTTTTTTAGCAACATTGTTACTCGTTCATCCGTCATATCCGAATGACCAAATTCCCTACCAATCAGCCATTGCTGGGCAGTAAAAACATCTCCGTTTTCAAATCTTTTTGTCCAAACAAGTTTTGGGACAATTCCTTCTGCAGACAGCACAGCTAAAAAAGGAGAAGAATTCCGTTTTAAAAAAAGCTTCTGTCCATTATTTTGTGCAAAAAAGGCTTCGCCTGTTTCTCCACCTGCAGGGGTTATTTCCCAATCTTGCCCTAATAAATGTTCCAAAATTGTTCACCTACTATATATTATGCTCCAAAAAAAAGATGAGAATTTCCTGTTTGAGTCTTTATTGTCCTAAAGTTGTAGGAAGAACAAACAAAAATGGTTATCAGCTATTCATCCATTATAGTAAACTTATACTCATCGTACAGCAATCATTCTTCAACTAGCACGTATGTGCCTAAAATTTAATGATATAAAAAAGAAAAGGACATAGTATCCATACAATTATACTATGTATCCAAGATTTCCAACCATTTTATATTAAATTTCACCTAAATTCATATTCTTTATAGAAAGTTTCTCATTTAAATATTATCTCTTATTTCTTTTTTTAGTCAAGTGAATCTCTAGTTAAAATAATGATTTCCTGTTAAATTTTTTTCAGATTCCATCATTAGGGCTGTTCCTTACTAAAATTATAATATTCAAGAAAACTTTTCAATACTATTTAGATGCATGCTATTTGGCAACTATTGTTATACTTACTGGCTTAATGGTTAGCCGATTTCCTTTAATGGAAGGATAGTCATTATGATAAACCGTTTCGTCTTCCACTAATATACTCCAGTTATCTTCCATACAATAGCCTTCTTCTTCCGAATCATTCACATTGATAAATACTATCACTGTATCCCATTCTCCAAAATCTTTTAGATCATGTAAAATATACTGAATTACATCATTCGATTGCTGATTAATTGTGAGGTGCTTTTTGATTTCTTCTACCGATTGTAAACGAAAAGCCTTGTTCCTTCTTCTAAGTGAAATTAGTCCTTTTATATATTGAACATTGCTAATAAAAAGGTCCTTTCGATTCCAGTCTAATTGATTAATTTCGTCTGGAGATTGATAACTATTTTCCACACCATACTTGGTTCGAAAAAATTCCTGTCCTGAATGTAAGAATGGAATTCCTTGGCTAAGAAGAACGAGAGCTGTCGCAAGTCGATGTTTACTTTTCTTCCGCTCTTCTGATTCATTTGAAAAACATATTTCAATCTTATCCCATAGCGTATTATTATCATGTGATTCCACATAATTCACAGATTGACCAGGTTCAAGAAATATTCCCTTTTCTTTATAGACACCAATACTCCCTGCTAATAATTCAGGGATGTCATCTTTATATTGCTTATTCCCAAGCGCATAGCCCCGATCAAATAACTGAAAGGTACTGCCTTTTAATTTATCTCTAAATTGATCATTAAATTGTCCAATCCGTGGCAGTAACTGTTGATTGGCAATAATCGCCTTTTCTTCATGATTTAAAGGAGTTGCAAGATCCCAGCCTTCCCCAATAATCAAGATACTCTCATCAAAATGGTCACATACTGCACGAACTTCCTTCATTGTTTGACAATCAAGAATGCCCATTAGATCAAAGCGCAATCCATCAATTTGATATTCTTCTATCCAAAAACGAACAGAATCAACAATGAAGCGCCTAACCATCGATCTTTCAGATGCTATATCATTTCCAACTCCTGTTCCATTTGATGGCATCCCATATTTGTCATAGCGGAAGAAATAGCCTGGAACAATTTTCTCAAAAGAAGAATCCTCTTTTTTATAAACATGGTTATAT
Organism: Niallia sp.; assembly: GCF_031978665.1. Classification (NCBI taxonomy): domain Bacteria; kingdom Bacillati; phylum Bacillota; class Bacilli; order Caryophanales; family Bacillaceae; genus Niallia; species Niallia sp. The sequence continues at coordinate 62,314 of NZ_DALZDK010000014.1, forward strand.
ACAACATCTAAAATGACACGGATTCCTTGTTCCTGAACAGCTTGAATCATCTCTTTTAATTCATTAATTCTTACATAAGGATCAATTGGATCTGTTGAATAACTGCCCTCTGGCACATTATAATGGGAAGGATTATATCCCCAATTATATTTTTTTAGCACCTCTAACTCATCAATTTCCTCAAAGTCATGAACAGGAAGAAACTCTATATGTGTAACACCTAGATCTTTAATATAAGAAAGACCAGATGGTTCGTTTTTTTGCGTTTTTGTATTTAATTCAGTTACGCCTAAATACTTACCCTTTTGCTGAATCCCACTTTCAGGATGGATCGTTAAATCCCTAATATGGACTTCATATATCACACTATCAACAGCATGCTCTAGCGCTGGTAATACCGGCTTATGCCTTTTCGTTTTATTTAAATCAACAACAACCCCTGTTTCACCATTTACGGAAACTGCAACAGCGTATGGATCAATTGCCTCTTTCCATTCTAAGTTAATAAGCACTAAATAGCTGTAGAAATATCCTTCGATATCTTCTGAATAAGTTGTTTTCCAAACTCCTTTTTCCTGTCTTTCCATTTCTACAATTCGTCGCTCCTCGATAGATGGATCCGGGGATTGAAGGACTAATTTCACTTGTTGCGCAGTTGGTGCCCAAAGATAAAATATACTCTTATCGGATGAATACATTACGCCTAATGGGCCATCATAATAAAATTCCTCATCAAATAAAGGGGTTCTGATGACTGCACCTATTTGTAAATCTGTCACTCCCTTATTTCCATCTTCCACCTCATATTTTTGGCCGAGTTGGATCCTTTCATTTAAGCGACATTTATATTTCACGAAATGCTGCATTTTCTCTTTCGACTCAATCACAAGATTAATAGGATGCTTATCTCCCTTTAATATAAATGCAGTAGACTCCCCTTGAAAATATGAATAGGGAAGTAGAACAGTTATTAATGACATTTCATCTAAATATGCAAAGAAACTTCTTCTTATCGAGATCAAATCCCTCACTCCCTTATATGAAAAAATGTATCTATTCTAATCTTCCCCACTCTTGCTTATGATTCCTCTGTATCCCATTCATACCTTCTTTTCGAGTTCGTCAAACCATAATGCAATAAGCTTTCTGCTGCTTTTAATTGAATAGCCTTAATTGGTGAATGATGACTGCGCATCTTTTGAAACCACTCTTCATAGTTCCTTTTTTCGATAATTTTCAAATCATATGGCGCTGCTGGAAAATCAACATATCCATTTCGCGTAAGAATTACTTTTTGAACAGGTATGGTAATATCGTATTTTTCTAAAATACTCTTTACAATTTTTTCTGTTCTATTTATAGATATGACTGGGCTAAGTATCTTTTTCTCCTTATCTCCCTTTTTTTTAAGCCAAAATTTATCATTCGAGCCAACAAATACTGCTGAGTTCTCTGCTTCTAACATATGAATACACCAAACATCTGTAGGCGTAATAATAATGGTATCCAATTCAACAGGTGCATTTTTCAGTTGAAACAACGGTTGGTAAAGAACTAAGAAAGTATCTGGAAATCTTTGTAGGTAATATTTTAATAAATCATCATAATAAAGTGTTTTTTTCACTTTTGACATTTCCGTAAGCGTAGAACTGGCCCATTTCAACTGAAATTCGAATAATTGATTAAGGTATTGTTGTTTTAACTCTTCTAAGTTTTTCGGATGACTGTATTTTTTGGCATCATAATCGAAGTTCAATTCATCTTCATCCAAAATTATTTTCTTTTCGCTTACATTTTCTAATTCCACTTCTTCTAATTGTCTTCTATGCCATATCGTTTTCTTAACTCGGTCAAGAAAAGACGGTTTTTCCATTATCCAGTCCTCATCTATTGGATTCACTGGATAAAAAAGATTTTTGTCCTTTGTTTCAAATGCTTTTTTTAATCCTTGCCACTTTTGCTTCTTTAAACGAACAAAGCGTGATGGATACAGGACAATGTTTTGCTCATACCGCGAAACATAATCTTGCAATTTTATTAACTGCGCCAAGCTTTTTCCCCCTAAATTACAATGTTTCTATTGTCTCAAACATTAAAATGATAACTATTTATTATTTCATATTTAGGTATCTTCTCCATATGGGTCTGAAATAGGTGAATACGGTTAACATTAAATAGCAAATCTTTCGGAAGGAGGTATTCGTTTAGCAATTGCTCCGAAAACACTGTATTTGCATCCCATTTTCTCGCTAAGGTTAAATGGGGATGAAACTGCCTAGTTTCTAACTGAAAATCAGCTTCCCTACAAATATGAAAAACTTGATTTCGAAGATCAAATAATTTTTTCTCCTCTTTTACCCCTGCCCAAAAAATTCTTGGACTCTCATGGTGACCAAAAACGCCTATATGTTCAATATGTAACTGAAAATCTTCACTAGCTAAAAATGATTCTTCTAAAAGAGTCTGTAGCTTATTCCTTTTTTCATCTGAAGCACTCCCTAAAAACGCCAGAGTGATATGAAAATCTAAAGGATGCACCCATTTTTTAAAAGGAAATTTCTGCTGTAACTCTTTACTGATATTTTCTAATTTGCTTATAACATGAATATCTGGCTTAATGCCGATAAAATAATGGGGTTTATTATTCATATTCTTTTCCTCTAAACTTTATTTTTGCCCTAGTGGTGATTGGTTTAATCTTAACTGTATTCCTATTATATAACCTATCGAATTAATTTTAACCGTATCTGTTTTATGTTTTAGAAAATCTATATGATAACTATACCCTATTTCCCTTTGAAAAAGGAAAGGAGCTGTCCCAAATCTAGCTATTAACCAGCTTGAAACAACCCCTTTTTTATTTTTTCTATGCCCAATACTTAATTAGCTAATTTGTTCGCATTCTCCTAAAATTGCATCTTCAAACAAACCTTGTAATTTCTTTGTTATTTCTCCTACTTCCCCTTCTTTTACGGGAACATTATTTACAGAAGTTATTGGCGTTACCTCAGAAGTTGTACTGGATAAGAAGACTTCATCTGCATCGATCAGATCTTCGATAGAAAATGCTTTTTCTTCTACCTCTATCCCATTTTCTTTACATAATTGAATAATTTTTTGTCTAGTAATTCCATTTAATATAAATTGATTCGCTTCATGAGTTTGTACTTTTCCCCCATTTACAATCCAAATATTAGAAGAACTACCTTCTGTTACGGATAATTCTCTATATTGAATGCTTTCATAACAACCAGCCTCTGCAGCCTTTTGTTTTGCCATGACATTTCCAAGCAAATTCAAACTTTTAATATCACATCTGGACCATCTAATATCCTCCACTGTAATGGCTGACACACCATTTTCTAGATTGTCTAATGGTCTCTGCATTATTTTTGTATATGCCACAAAAGTTGGTGTAACGGCATTTGTTGGAAAAGCATGGTTTCTCGGACTCATTCCTCTTGTGAATTGCATATAAAGGATTCCGGTGCTTAATGAATTTTTTGCAATTAACTCTTCTAATAAATTCGTTAATTCTGAAATGGAATAAGAAATAGCTATGCCTATTTTCTCGCTACTTGCAGATAATCGCTCAAGATGTTCTTTTGCCATAAACATTTTACCATTGTACACACGGATTACTTCGTAAATTCCATCGCCAAACTGATACCCTCTGTCTTCTATATCTACTTTTGCTTCTTCTCTTGGTATAAACTCCCCATTCATTAACACCGTACTCATTTTCTCTTCTCCTTTAATAAATATCTTTATTTAGCTAATTCATAGATTGCTTGTGCATAAATAGCAGTTGCTTTTATTAAATCCTCGATATACATATATTCGTCTTTTTTATGAGCGATATCTTCTCTTCCTGGGAATAGAGGTCCAAATGCTACCCCCTTTTCTAGCGATCTGGCATATGTTCCGCCACCAATTGATAAGAGTTTCGCTTTCTCTCCTGTTTGCTCCTCATAGACTTTGCTTAACGTTTGAATTAATCCAGAATCCTTTTCCACATAATGTGGTTTAGAATCCGAGAAATTCTCTAAGCTAAAACCGTGTTCTGTTAATAATTTCGTTAGCTTTTCTTTTGCTTTGTCCATATCATTTGTTACAGGGTAACGTACCGTTTGACCAATTTTTCCGCCTCTGTCAAAATGATATTCCAAAATACCAGCATTTAAGGTAAGTTCCCCTGTAATATCATCTTCATAATCAATACCGAGTTTTTTCCCTCTGGAATCATTCACAAAAAAGTTCCGCACAAATTGAAAATAATGGGCAGCCTTTTCATCTAATTTTAACTCAACGAGAAAGTTAGCAAGTTTTAAACCAGCATTTACCCCATTATTTGGCTCCAATCCATGTGCTGATACTCCCTCTAATTCCAATACTAAATCGCCATTATCTATTAAATAGCGGCCAGGTACATTCTCTAGTTTTAAATAATTCTGATAACGCTGAATGATCTCAGTTTGTTCGCCTTCTTTTACTTCTAATACGGCTCGCGCGAAATCTGGAACCATGTTATATCTTCTACCTGATGCAAAGCTAAGAATTTTTACTTCTCCCGTATCACTTACTGTTTTTGAAAATTTCTGAACGATGTCAAAATCAGAAATCCCTTTTTCTGCATAAATAATGGGAAAATCTGCGTCTGGAGCAAATCCAATCGTAGGCATACTTTCTTCTTGAAAATAAGTATCCACACATCTCCAATCACTCTCTTCATCTGTTCCAATAATCATTCGAATTTCCTTTGTTAAAGGGAGATGTAATTCTTTCACAATTTTCATTGCATAATAGGCGGCCATTGTAGGACCTTTATCATCCAATGCCCCTCTTGCATATATTTTCCCATCACGAATCTCTGCCTTGTAAGGATTGCTTGTCCATCCATCACCCTCTGGAACGACATCCACATGACATAGAATACCAACACTTTCTGCGCCTTCCCCATAAAGTAAATGGCCAGCAACATTTTGCACATTCTTGCTAACGAATCCATCTTTTTCTCCCAAGGAAAGCATATAAGTTAACGCCTCTTTAACTCCTTGCCCAAAAGGTGCATCGTCTGTTGCATTTTCTTCATCTAATACACTTTTAATTTGCAATAATCCTTGCAAATCCTCAAGTAAGCTATCTTTACGATTATGTACTTCATTTAACCAATCAATTGAACTCATGGTTTCCTCCTTGAAAGCATTTAAATATATTATAGGAAAAACATATCATAAAACGCTTTATATGAAAAATAAAACCTTTAAATCCATATTTCACTAAATTATCATTAAGTATAGTATAAATTTTATAGAAAACAAAGCTATATCATATTATTCATTAATAAATGGAAGGAATGTAGTTATTTGGGATATATAGAAGATTTAAGAAAGCTAGTTGGCAAAATGCCTATCATTCTTGTTGGTGCAGTAGTAATTCTCTTAGACAAGGAACATAACATTCTCTTACAAGAAAGAAAACATCCAAAAAATGTGTGGGGATTACCAGGTGGACTAATGGAATTAGGAGAAAGCACCGAAGAAACAGCAAAGCGCGAAGTATTCGAAGAAACAGGACTACAAGTAAGCACCCTTCAATTGCTTTCCGTTTATTCCGGAAAAGAATATTTTGCAATCGCTGCAAATGGAGACCCTTTTTACACAGTAACAACCGCTTATTATACATCTAAATATGAAGGAAAGCTCGAGAATGACCAAGAAGAAGCATTCAGTCTTCGCTTTTTCCCATTAGACGAACTACCAAAAAACATGGTCGGCAGCCATCGCAGGATGATTGAGGATTTTAAAAAAATGTAAAAGGAGAGTTAAAAGGGAACAATCATTTTTTATAAAAATCATGTTTACCAAACAAAGAATTCGGGAAATAAAAATTAATTACAAACTTTTTGCATTTTTATTCATATCATAATTGTAAATCCCATATGATGAATGTAAGGAAACCCTACAGGAGGTGGTAAATACAGACATAAAAAAGCAAATATTTTGTAAATTAACGCAAATAATGTAGAATATATTAGTAAATAGGGGTACAATATTTATATAGAATTTCATTCTATTGAATTTGTCACTATTTAGCCATTTGAAAAGGGGTTGTCTGTGGAAAAGAAAATTACATACGCTTGAAGAAACTGTTCTTCAAATAAGCTGTCGGTCGCTGGAATTTGCCAAAGGTTTGAAAAAAGGATAGGGAGTGGTTTATTGAAACCTTCAACTAACCGGATGTTAAACCGTATCAAATCCGTCTACATGTTTATTAGTAAGCGTGGAACTGTCACAACACAAGAGCTAGTGGAGGAATTTGGTATTACTCCGCGAACGATTCAAAGAGATTTGAATGTGTTAGCTTATAATGACTTGGTGCAAAGCCCAAGTCGTGGAAAATGGACAACAACTAGAAAAAAAGTGAAAATGACATCCTAAAAAAGAATGAAACAACCAAGATTTTAATTTGGATAATAAAGCAAACCTCACGATGATCTGCCAGAAAAAGCTATCGCTATTCCTGACAGTCAAAGTGAGGTTTTTGCTGCATCTTTTTTTTACACAGCTATCCACTATTTAAAGTATTTATATAATCTCTAGGCGCGACCAATCAAGAAGAAAGCTTCATGCTATTTACAAATTATCTATTAATCATTTACTTGATAATTTTGCAATCGTTCTGTTTCTTCTTCCGTTAACTCCCGATATTCCCCTAACTCTAATGTTTCGTCAAGCTCTAATGGTCCCATTGAAATCCTTTTTAGGTAAATGACCTTTTTACCAACACTCTCAAACATTCTTTTTACTTGGTGAAATTTCCCCTCGGAAATGGTCAGCTCGATATCGGAGGTTTCTCCAGATTTTAAAACAACGAGATGTCCTGGCTTTGTAAGATATCCATCATCTAGAACAACACCTTTTTTAAATGCCGCCACATCTGCTTCTCCTACCTCTCCTTTTATAACGGCAAAATAGGTTTTAGGAACATGCTTTTTCGGTGACAGTAATCGATGTGCCAATTTCCCATCATTTGTTAGAATCAGTAATCCTTCCGTATCCTTATCCAACCTTCCTACCGGAAATGGATTATATACAGAGTCCTCTATTTGCAGAATATCAATTACTGTTTCTTCCCTCGTATCCTCTGTTGCTGAAATAAGCCCCGGCGGTTTATTCATCATTAAATAGATAAACTCCTTGTACTCGATTATTTCATCATATAAGGATACTTCATCCTTTTCTGGATCCACTTGATATTTTGCATCTTTTATTATCTCATCATTTACTTTTACTGCTTTATTTTTCAGGAGCATTTTCACTTCTTTTCTGCTCCCGTAGCCCAAATTAGCGAGCATTTTGTCAATTCGCATGTAAACTCAACCTCTATCTATAATTTCTTGTTTTTAAAGGCGCTTTGCTTATTATTTTATATAGGATTGTTTCTAGTACATTTCATAACCTACACTAAATTAAAAAGGAAGTTTTAGCTTTTGTTTTATTCTAACTGCTTGATTTCCGAATATGCGATAGATTAATTTGGATCGGAATGCTAGATAAACGTATATTAAAATTCCGAAAGCTGCTACAATCACTACCATTAAAAGGGAAGCTATAACGGATTCTGTTGATAAGAATAATTGGAGTAATTGATATACAATCGTTGCGACGATATACATGATAATCGAAAATCCAATAATGAGAATGCCTCTACGAATAACGACCTTAAATGAATATTGCGCGTATGCTTTTATTACTCCTAAATTAATCAAGATAGATACAGTATATCCTAATGTAGTGGCAAGTATTGCACCGTTTGTTTCCCATCTTTCAATAAAGGGCGTATTTAAACTTAGTTTAATTAGAATACCAACCAATAAACTTAAAATGGTAAAGCGTTGCTCATTTAACCCTTGTAAGATGGAAGCTGTTACTGGATATAGGGAAAATAGAATAGCAACTGGTGCATACAATTTCAATACTTCTGCGCCCATTATAAGATCTTCTGTCCCATAGAATAATCGATAAACAGGTTCAGCCAGTACAGACAGTCCAATACATGCAGGTAACGTAATAAATAATAATACTTGGAAAGTTTGATTTAGATTTGTCGTTAAATCTGAACGGTCTTCTTTTATAAAAGCTCTTGTAATCATTGGTATTAAAGCCATTGAAAAGCCTGTTGCAAGTGAGACTGGGATAATGATAATTTTATGTGTTTGGTAATTAAATATATTTAAAGCTGTCTCAGAAATAGAGGTCAGTCCAATGCTACTCATAGCACGGTTAAAGGTTACAGTATCAACTAATTGAAATAAAGGATTAGCAACTCCTACAAAAACAAATGGAGCAGCAGACAAAAGAATTTCTTTATACATAGAACGTAAACGAATATCTGTTTGCGTGCCTCTATCATATAATAAAAGGTTGTCGTACTCATCTTTACTTCTTCTCCAATACAATAAAAGCACCGCTAATCCACCAATTGCTCCAACAAATGCCGCAAAAACGGAAATACTGACAGCAGTAATCAACTTTCCTTTTAATACAAATAGAACAATTGCTGATCCTCCAAGCAAGAACACAATTCGAACAATTTGCTCTATTACTTGAGAGACCGCAGAGGGAGTCATTGCATCATGCCCCTGAAAAAACCCTCTGATTAAGCTCATAAATGGAACGACAATCAATGCAAAGCTAACTGCCCGAATAACAGTAGTAACTTGACCTACGGTTGAAGTTAAATCATCGTCTGATATAATAATTCCCGCTAGAAAGGGCGCAACTGCATATAAAGCTATAAAGGAGAGGATTCCACTGGCTAGCATAATCATTAAGCCTGACTTAAACAGCCTTCTCCCTACCTTATATTCTCCCATTGCATTATATTTCGAGATAAATTTGCTTACAGCCAGAGGTATACCAGCTGTTGCAATACTGATTACAATAGTATAAGCTACATAAGAATATTGATATAATACGGTTCCTTGTTTTCCAACAATCATATTAAATGGTATTACATAAAATAACCCTAACGCTTTGGATATAATCGTCCCAAGTGTTAAAATAAATGTGCCTTTAAGCAATTTTGATGACATATAATCCCTTCCTTAAACGAAGCTCTCTTAAAACGTTACATAAATATGTATTTTACCACGAAAATAGGCAATAAAATATATACGATTAAAAGTAAATATGAACAATTTTTTACACACTATTAGTAGTTTACCCTTTCTTAAAAAGAAACGCTACTTTTAAAAAACCGGGAGTAAATACCTAGTAGCTTTATTTATGAAAAAGAGAACCCAATTGGGATAGAAAGAAAAAAGGAAACTTCATATTAGAAAGTAGGATGAAATATGCAATATGATGTAATCGTGATTGGCGGAGGGCCATCAGGATTAATGGCTGCGATAGGTGCAGCTGAACAAAACGCAAGTGTATTACTGATTGATAAAGGAAATAAACTCGGCCGAAAGTTAGCCATTTCGGGTGGTGGACGGTGCAACGTTACGAATCGTTTGCCAATAGAGGAAATCATTAAGCATATTCCAGGAAACGGACGTTTTCTTTATAGTGGATTTTCCGAATTTAACAATGAAGATATTATCTCTTTTTTCGAAAAGCTTGGAATCGCCTTAAAGGAAGAGGATCATGGAAGAATGTTCCCGGTGTCTAACAAGGCGCAATCGGTCGTTGATGCCCTATTAAGTGAATTAAATAGATTAGGAGTTACCATTCAAACAAATTCTCCTGTTAAAACGGTAAATTACCATGTAAATCATACAAAGACAGTTATTTTACAAAATGGAGAAACAAAAACCTGTAAAGCACTTATTATCGCAGTAGGCGGAAAGTCTGTTCCTCATACTGGTTCTACCGGTGATGGCTATGCATGGGCAAAAAAAGCTGGACATACGATTACTGATCTTTTTCCAACAGAAGTACCAATTACCTCCAAGGAAGCTTTCATTCAGAATAAAACCTTACAAGGGGTCTCATTAAGAGATGTGGCATTAAGTGTTCTTAATCCAAAAGGAAAACCAATTATTACGCATCAAATGGACATGATTTTTACCCACTTTGGAATTAGCGGACCAGCTGTGTTACGTTGCAGTCAATTTGTTGTAAAAGCGATGAAAAAGTGGAATTTAGATGAAGTGAAGGTTTCCATTGACTCTTTCCCTGATACGAAGGAAGAAAAGCTTTTTCAAGATATAATGTCTTTACTTAAAAATGAACCGAAAAAAGCAATTAAAAATACGTTAAAGGGTCTGTTGATCGAACGATATTTACTCTTTTTATTAGAATTAGCAAATATTGATCCAGCAGCTACATGTGCAACTGTTTCCCAAGATAAAATAAGACAGTTTGTGAGTTTGTGTAAAGCCTTTACCTTTCATATAAATGGAACATTACCGTTAGAAAAGGCTTTTGTCACAGGCGGCGGTGTTTCCATTAAGGAGATTGCACCTAAAACGATGGAATCGAAAATGATGGAAGGCTTGTTCTTCTGTGGTGAAATATTAGATATTCACGGATATACTGGAGGCTATAATATTACTTCTGCGTTTGTAACTGGTAGGCTAGCAGGCGTGAATGCAGCTCTTGTTGCAAAAAGCATTTAAGAAAACAAAAGCAGATGTGCTTGTTTTAAGTCACTTCTGCTTTTGTTTTCTTTTTATGTTCTATAAATGATCATCGAGGAAAAGCAATAGATTTGCTCCTCTTCATCCTCTTGCATAGCTGCCACATTATATTTTATATCTATCAATTTTTTCTCATCTATTTTCTGTAAGAATTTATTCATTTGCAATTCAAGATCTTTCTCGTGCTCTTGATCAAATAGTTTTACTTTTATCATATTCTTTCTCTCCCTATTATTTAGTAGGTATATTTAAAGGATAGACAAAATTCTTACTATTCAATCAATTAATTGAGTTTTTTTCTACTTTTATATATGTCTTCTATTTGAAAATTCCTCTATTAATATTTGTAAGGTTCTTTCCGAAAGACTGTTGTTTTGCATTTCATCCCATTGATTTCCACTACAGACAATTGCCCTCTGCTCCAAACAATTCAGGATTTTCCATTTAAAAAGCTTAAACTTACAAAAAAAGAAGCATAAGAAAGGGTAAATCACCTCATCCTCGTGCTTCCATTTCATACTTCTTTAAACTGTTTTACCATGCCAATCTAGCATGCCGCCTTCCATATTTACTACTTTAAATCCTTGGTCTTGTAAGTAGTAACATACGTTTTCGCTTCGTCTGCCGGAACGGCAAATAACGATGTACTCTTTATCTTTTGAGAAATAATCTAGGTTTTCAGGGATGCTATTCATCGGAATATGCTTAGCGCCAGGAATTATTCCTTCAGCAACTTCTTCGTCTTCACGTACATCCACTAATTCTAGGTTTTCATTTTTATTAAGCTTTTCTTCTAATTCTTCCGTCGAAATGGTTTTTATTAAATCCATTCTAATCCCTCCATTAATACCTTTTTTACTGTGTGTATAATATTATCTCATTGTAATATAGAGTAATTTGCTAGAATATGCAATTCGTTTGCCCATATTGATGTAAAAAGGAGGCTGGTCAAACAGACCAGCCTCTTCTCTTTAATTCGCAACTATATTAACTAATTTACCTGGAACTGCAATTACTTTACGCACTTGCTTCCCGTCAATTTGTTCTTTTACTTGACTGTCTTCCATTGCAATTTGCTCCAATGCATCTTTATTTGCATCTGCTGGAACCATTAGTTTTGTTTTTACTTTTCCATTAATCTGGATAACTATTTCTACTTCATCATCGACTAATTTTGCTTCATCATATGCTGGCCATGCTTCATAAGCAATAGATTTATTAGAACCAGTAATGATTTGCCATAGCTCTTCTGTCATATGGGGACAAATCGGTGAAAGTAATTTCACAAATCCTTCTACATATTTCTTTGGAATGCGATCCGCTTTATAGCATTCATTGATAAATACCATCATTTGCGAAATAGCCGTATTGAAGCGAAGTGCTTCAAAATCCTCTGTTACTTTTTTAACTGTTTGATGATAAATTTTATCAAGGCTCTTCATTTCCTCTATATTTTGAACTTTAGAAGAAAGCTCTCCATTATCATCTACTAACAATCTCCAAATACGATCAAGGAATCTTCTTGAACCGTCAAGGCCATTTGTTGACCATGCAATCGCAGCATCTAATGGCCCCATGAACATTTCATATAAACGAAGCGTATCTGCACCATGGCTAGCTACAATTTCATCTGGATTGACGACATTTCCTTTAGATTT
>NZ_DALZDK010000014.1:74629-80259 GCF_031978665.1 Niallia sp.
ACTCATTTTCTCATTATTTTCACCTAGGATCATTCCTTGGTTAAATAATTTTTGGAATGGTTCTTTTGTTGGAACTACTCCTACATCATAAAGTACTTTATGCCAGAAGCGCGCATATAGAAGATGCAATACCGCATGTTCTACTCCACCAATGTACATATCTACTGGAAGCCAGTCTTTTATTTTTTCTGGATCTGCAATTTGCTCGTTATTTTTTGGATCAATATAACGTAAATAATACCAGCTGCTTCCAGCCCATTGAGGCATTGTATTTGTTTCACGTCTTCCTTTTTTGCCAGTTGCAGGATCCACCACATTTACCCAATCTGTAATATTGGCTAATGGAGACTCCCCTGTTCCTGATGGCTTAATTTCTGATGTTTCTGGAAGTGTCAATGGTAATTCTTCTTCCGGAACGCCAGTCATTGTGCCGTCTTCCCAATGAATAATTGGAATTGGCTCGCCCCAGTAACGTTGACGACTAAATAGCCAATCACGCAGTCTGTATGTTATTTTTTTCGTACCAATTTTTTTCTCTTCTAACCAGCTAAGCATTTTTGTAATAGCTTCTTCTTTATTTAAACCATTTAAGAAATCCGAGTTTACATGTTCGCCATCACCAGTGTATGCTTCTGCTTCCACATTTCCCCTGCCACTACTTCTTTAATTGGCAAGTTAAATGCTTTCGCAAACTCATAGTCTCTTTCATCATGTGCAGGTACAGCCATTATGCTTCCTGTCCCATAGCTTACAAGCACGTAATCAGCGATCCATATTGGCATTTTCTCTCCGTTAGTAGGGTTAACAGCATAAGCACCTGTAAATACGCCTGTCTTTTCTTTTGCCAAATCCGTTCTTTCTAAATCACTTTTACTTTTGATTTTTTCTAAGTAAGTTTCTACAGCAGCTTTTTGCTCTGAAGTTGTTATTTTCTCAACAAGAGCATGCTCAGGGGCAAGTACCGCATAAGTAGCACCAAATAATGTATCCGGTCTTGTTGTAAATACAGTAAAGGTTTCTTCATGATTGTCAATTTGGAAGGTTACTTCTGCTCCTTCTGAACGTCCAATCCAATTACGTTGCATTTCTTTAATACTTTCTGGCCAATCTACTTCATCTAAATCTTCTAATAGACGATCCGCATAAGCTGTTATTCTTAATACCCATTGTCGCATTGGACGTCTTTCAACAGGATGTCCTCCACGTTCACTTTTCCCATCGATGACTTCTTCATTTGCTAGAACCGTTCCTAATGCTGGGCACCAGTTAACTGCTACTTCATCTACATAAGCTAAGCCCATTTCATATAGCTTTAGAAATATCCATTGTGTCCACTTATAATATTCTGGATCTGTAGTATTAATTTCACGATCCCAGTCATAAGAAAAGCCTAAAGATTTGATTTGGCGACGGAATGTATCAATGTTTTTCTGTGTAAATTCCGCTGGATGATTACCAGTATCTAATGCATATTGCTCTGCTGGCAAACCGAAAGCATCCCATCCCATCGGATGTAGCACATTAAAATCCTGCATTCTCTTCATACGGGAAAGTATATCTGTTGCTGTATATCCTTCTGGATGGCCAACATGAAGCCCTGCTCCTGATGGATATGGGAACATGTCTAGTGCATAAAACTTTTTCTTGCTTTTTTCTTCACTTGTTTTAAAAGTTTTGTTTTCTTCCCAAAACTTTTGCCATTTCTGTTCTATTTTCTGATGATTAAAGCTCATCTTAAAATCCTCCTAAAAAGTTGTTTTCTCCAAAATAAAAAGCCCCACATCCCAAATAGGGACGAGAGGCATTATGTATAATCTCCCGCGGTACCACCCACAATTAGTGAATAAATCACTCGCTTCATAATCCCTTAACGCAGGTGTACGGCAAGCATTACTAAAAAGTTCACACTTGCAACTCAAAGGCGAGTTCAAGATGTTTTTGACTGACTTGCACCAACCGTCAGTTCTCTTCATTTCAAAAGGGCATCTTTACTATTCCTTATCCGTGTTGTTCACTTATATGGTCTTAATTGTATTGTATTTTCATTCATGTTGCAAGTAGTTTTCAGATTAAGCAGGTAACAGATGTTTTCTTGTTTCTTTTATTATATGTCTTTTGCCATCTAACGTTCCCATTTCACTTTCTCTGCCCATTCAGTAACGAATTGAAGTAACTTTCTATCCTGATTTCGACCTGCTAAAAAAGAAAGACCAATAGGTGTTCCATCTAATGTTGCTAATGGCAGATTTACTTGAGGAAAACCTGATAAACCAGCAATACAACAAAGCTGGAAAGTTTGACTTCTTTTTACTTCTAATTCTTCCAATGGAAGGTTTAGAAGTGGTGCTTTTCCAGGTGCTGTTGGAATAATTAAAATCCCGTCTTCTTCAAGAAGTTTTTCCATTCTTTGCTTAATTATACGTCGTTTCTGCTGATATTGTGGCAAATCTTCTTCTTTTAAAGAACTTGCCCATTGAAATCTTTCCGCAATCCCTGGACCAAAAGTAGGATTTACCTGTTGAATCCATTCCCGATGCTCTTGCCAAATTTCTCTCCCTTGCAGCTGCCTAAAAACCTCTGCCCACTCTTGTAATCCCTCTTCTGCAATAATAGTTGTCGAGTAACTTGGTACAGACTCCTCTAATTTATCCAGAAAAGGAGCAAAGGCGTTTTGCACTTCCTGATCAGCTAATGCCCACGCGTCTCTTCCTACAATAAAGCGCGTAAAGGAACCTTCCTCTTGAACAGGAAGAAGAACTTTACCAACTTTGTATAAGATTTCTGCATCCTGTGCCATCCATCCAACCGTATCAAAGCTTTTCGCAAGGGGAGTCACTCCATCTATATTAACTGCTCCGTTAGTAGGACGGATTCCATAAATTCCACAATAAGAGGAAGGAATTCTTACTGATCCCCCTGTATCTGTTCCTAGGGAAAAATCAGTTAATTCAGCAGCAACTGTTACTGCTGAACCACAAGAAGAGCCACCTGGAATACGGTTAGCATCCTTAGGATTAACCGGAGTGCCATAATGATAATTTTCGCCATTTAGGCTGTACATTAATTCATCCGTAATTGTCGTTCCCATTAGGGTAGCACCGTTATTTAATAAACTATCAATTGCTGGTGCTGTTGTTCTTGCGGGCTCATGACTTTGGAGCCAATCTGGATTACCTGCAGAGGAAACGTAATCTTTAATGGAAAATACATCTTTCACGGCAAACTTCAGCCCATCCAAGTTCCCTTTTTTTGTTGGTTTTAATGAAATATTTTCATCCATATATGCACCAAAATTACTCATTTATTTTAACTCCTCTCTAACCAATTTCTATCATTTATTTAGACAAGATGATCGACTAAGTTGTAATCCTGCACAGCCCATTTTTTCTCTTTATAATGAATATTACTGATACATGCATTCAATAAGTATTTTTCAATGGTAAGCTGTTCTTCGGATACAACAGTTAATAAGGTATGTATGACTGCACCATGTGCGACTAATAATACTTTTTTATTTGGGAACAGGGAAAGAATTTTTTCTAAACCATTCATTATTCTTTTTACTAATTCTTCTCTCGATTCCTGATTTGGGTACTGTTGATCTGGATATAGAAGCGCTCTTTCTTCTCTTGTTTTCCCTTCTGCATCGCCAAAGCTGCGCTCCATAAATTCAGCCATTTCTATAACCTGCAGTTGTAAAGATTCATTAATAACAAGCGCTGTTTGTTTCGCTCTTTTTAAAGGACTAGTCACGATTACATCCCAGTCAGTACCTTCTAAATAATCTCGGCATTGCCGCGCCTGCTTTTTACCATTTTCATTTAAAGGAATATCGGTTTTCCCCTGAATCTTTCCCGTTGCATTCCAATCTGTTTCTCCATGCCTTATTAAACATATATTTGTCATCTACTTGATCCTTTCTACGCAACCTCACGCTAAATTTTAGGGTTATTTCTACTTTATTAGAAAAAGCCTAATTTTTCAAATAAATGAAGTATTTTGATTATTAATATAGAAAAATTATCCTATTTCACCATCCAGGTTCCCATTTTACACTTTTTTCTATCAGAAAATTCCGCCTTTAGGAAAATGGGTACTATTCTATTGCAGCTTTAATGAAAAGCAACTACACTTATGTCTGGTATTTAGAATAAAGTTGCAAAGGAGCACCATTATGCCTCGTTCTCTTTGGCTTTTAGTTATTGGAATGGCTGTAAATGTTACAGGTTCTTCCTTACTTTGGCCTTTAAATAGTATCTACATTCATGAGCATTTAGGAAAGACACTTACGGTAGCGGGTT
Organism: Niallia sp.; assembly: GCF_031978665.1. Taxonomy (NCBI): domain Bacteria; kingdom Bacillati; phylum Bacillota; class Bacilli; order Caryophanales; family Bacillaceae; genus Niallia; species Niallia sp. Next base: position 78,931 of record NZ_DALZDK010000014.1, read on the forward strand.
TTATCCTGATGCTTAATTCTGGAGCAAGTGTTATCGGTAATTTAATCGGAGGCGTCCTTTATGATAAGTTGGGTGGGTATCTTTCTATTTTATTAGGTATTTCCTTCACAGCCTTCTCTTTACTAGGGCTTACTCTATTTGATAATTGGGGAACTTACTGTACCTTTTTCACCTTATCTGGTTTTGGATCTGGCATTATTTTCCCTAGTATGTATGCAATGGCAGGGAATGTTTGGCCAGAAGGTGGAAGAAAAGCCTTCAACAGTATATATGTTGCTCAAAACGTGGGGGTCGCACTTGGATCTGCGATTGGCGGAGTCATTGCCTCTTATTCATTCCAATTAATTTTCCTGTCCAACACCCTTATGTACGGGGTATTTTTCCTTATCGCCTTTTTCAGCTATAAAAACATTAAGGTAAAAGATGATGCCATTCTTTCTTCCAATAGAAAAGTTTCTAAAAGAAAAGGAAAGTCTTTATTAAAAGGAAGCCCTGCTATGTATTCTCTTGGCATTTTAGGATTTGGTTATTTATTATGCTGGATCTGTTATGTCCAATGGCAAGCTACTATTTCAACTCATACGCAGGAGCTTGGTATCCCTTTAACACAGTATAGTTTATTATGGGCTGTAAATGGGGGACTTATTGTTTTTGGTCAACCACTTATTTCTTTTTTTACTAAAAAAGTATGTACGTCTATTAAGAAACAAATGCTTATCGGTATCGGAATTTTTATCGTTTCCTTCCTTATTGTTGGAAAAGCAGAATTCTTTTCTGGCTTTCTTGCAGCAATGATTATCTTAACGATTGGAGAAATGCTTATTTGGCCAGCAGTACCGACCATTGCGGATAAGCTAGCTCCTAAGGGAAAAGAAGGTTTTTTCCAAGGAATTGTGAATAGTACTGCAACTGGTGGGAGAATGATTGGGCCACTTCTTGGAGGTATGCTTGTAGATAGTAGCGGCATGACATTGCTTGTACCTATATTAGTGATCTTGCTAGTGATTAGTTTACTTACGGCCTATTTCTATGACTATCCAACAAAAGAAGCTTCTAAATTAGCTCCTAAGACAAATTAATGTGAATGTCCCAACTATTGTATATGGTTGGGACATTCTTTTTTATGGATAGCTATTCTTGTCTAGTTTTCGATTTAGCTGGTTGTCCACCAGATTGCTCATATTTCTTTTTGGCGGCTTTTACTAGATCGACATCTTTCCCCAGCTCTAAATCCTGACTATTTATTCCATTACGCGTTTTTTGTTCAGGATTATTTTTCTTCGAACGTTTATCCATTGTGATGCCTCCTTAATGCAATCCTAGTGTCAT
>NZ_DALZDK010000014.1:80269-114036 GCF_031978665.1 Niallia sp.
GCATTTGTTCCACAAGCAATCTCATGCGATGCAATTCTTCTCGTTGTTGTTGGTTCGCACTGTGATCCATCGTATGCAAATCATTGTAAATATTTTCTAACTGCATTTGTGCATCTGTATATTCGTTTGCATTGTAATGTTCTTGACGACTTGCCGTTTCATATTGTTGTTCTGCGTAATTGATTACTTCATTACATCTTTCTAACAATTCATTCATGGATTGACGAGTAGCCAAAGATAACCCTCCCAACAATCTGTGCAATTAGAAGCAGCTTTGCTTCCTTCCATAGTATCTGTTTATTACCCACATCCTATTACTTCCTTTTCTTAACTGATGATGAAATTCTATTGGATAAAGACATAAGACATGTTAAAATTCATAGGTGGAAAACAATGAAAACAGACTAAAATAAAGAATCTAAATTGCTTAGGAGGTTACTGATATGAATCAGAATAACCCATTCCCATATGCTTCGGATAATAAACGGTATCATACTTGGAATTATCATCTTCGTGATGAATTCGGACACAAAGTTTTCAAAATTGCATTAGATGGTGGATTTGATTGTCCAAATAGAGATGGCACGGTAGCACATGGTGGATGCACCTTTTGTAGTGCTGCTGGTTCTGGCGATTTTGCCGGCAATCGTGCAGACAGCCTAGAAAAACAATTTCATGATATAAAAAACAAAATGCATACGAAATGGAAAGACGGAAAGTACATGGCCTATTTCCAAGCCTATACAAATACACACGCACCAGTTGATGTACTGCGTGAAAAATACGAAGTCGTTCTTAAACAGGAAAACGTTGTTGGACTTTCCATCGCAACTCGACCAGATTGCTTACCAGATAACGTCGTCGAGTATCTAGCAGAGTTAAACGAACGCACGTATTTGTGGGTAGAATTAGGATTGCAAACCGTCCACGAAAAAACGGCAACACTTATTAATCGCGCCCATGATTTTAAAAACTATGTGGAAGGGGTTAATAAGCTAAGAAAGCATAATATTCGCATTTGCTCCCATATCATCAATGGATTGCCAATGGAAACAAATGAAATGATGATGGAAACGGCAAAAAGTGTTAGTGAGCTAGATGTACAAGGTATAAAAATCCACTTGCTACATTTACTAAAAGGGACCCCGATGGTGAAACAATACGAAAAAGGAATGCTTGAATTTCTAACATTAGATCAATATGTATCATTAGTTTGTGATCAATTAGAAATACTACCACCAGAAATGATTATTCACCGAATTACTGGTGATGGACCAATTGAATTGATGGTTGGACCGATGTGGAGTGTTAATAAATGGGAAGTATTAAACAAAATCGATGCAGAATTGAAAAGTCGAAATAGTTGGCAAGGGAAATTTTATCAGGCAAGTAAGAAGGTGACACAATGAAGCTTGACAGAGTCATTCCTTTCGCACATCAATTATTGGCGAAAGCTGTTACCAAAGGGGACATCGCCATCGATGCTACGATGGGAAATGGACATGATACAGTCTTTCTAGCCAACCTTGTAGGCGAGCATGGGAAAGTATATAGCTTTGATATTCAACAAGATGCTTTGCACGCAACAAGAGAAAAGCTTTCTAATCAAGAATGGCAAGAAGCTGTTTCTCTTCATTTGTGCGGACATGAGCATGTGAAAGAAATCGTCCCTACTACTTACCATGGAAAAGTATCGGGAGCTATCTTTAATTTAGGCTATTTGCCTGGTGGAGATAAGTCCATTGTAACGAAGGCTGAAACAACCATTTCTGCAATTGAACAGCTATTGCAAATTATGTCTAAAGAAGGCATTCTTGTATTAGTTATTTATCACGGCCATCCTGAAGGGGCTATCGAGCGAGATAAGCTTATGGCCTATGTTGAAAATATTAATCAACAGGAAGCCCATGTGTTACGCTATCAATTTGTAAATGGAATAAATAATCCGCCTTTTATTATTGCTATTGAAAAAAGATAATAGGTGATTTTATTTAAATGCTAATCAGGGCAAGGAAACATGCCCTGATTTTGCTTTGGACCATATATTTCGATTTTGGATCATATCCTTGTTGCTTTGGATCATATTTTTCGATTTTGGATCATATCCTTGTTGCTTTGGATCATATATCAATTTTGTGTCCTTGTTGGTGCAAAAAAATAGACAAACTCCCTTTTTAAATGAGTTTGTCTATTTATCTAACCTACATTTATTTACTCATTGCTTTCAACGCAAATGCTGGAACTACTTTTTGGAACTTTCTATAGGCCCTGCCGTTCAAATAGAAAAAATAGCCAATTGGTCCAGAGGTTCTTATCATATTTTTTGCAAGCTTCCGTATATTCCGCTGCTTATATACCTTCTCATCAGATAAATAAACACCTAATAGTCCTCTGTTAATTAATTTATGAAATTTTTGATGCGGTAATTTATTGGTATGTCTATCTGCTTCTGTTACAAAGTGTTTTAAACGACTAAATAATTCTTCTTCATTCTTATAATAAAAGCAGAAGTTTAAGTCCCCCCCTATTTTATCTTCCTCTTGATCGATAAAATAGTCTAACAATATATGAAGCCCTTGGATATATGGAAAATATCCATCTCGAATTAAAGCAGCATATGAATTTTCATAATCATCACGAAACGCATAAGAAACTAGGCAAAATATCCCTAAAGTAGATCCAGAGCAAGCAGAAAATTCATACCATTCCATTTTAGGCACATGATTTTTATTTTTCTCAAACCAAAATTTCAATCTAGGAATGCGCTCTTCCATAATCACATGTTTATGTATTTGTAAATCACAGTAATATCGGCATAATTCAAGCAGCTGCTCCTTAATACTTCCGTAATGTTGCAGCTTTGACAGTGTATCTCTGCATGTTTTGGCAAGATCATATAAATAACCGCCATCATCCTGATCCTCTCGATAACGATAGTAGTTACTCGGTTCAGCACCTACCGTTAACGCATGCTCCATCGATTCATGCAATGCAGAAAAATCATTCGGATCAAGAGAAGTACTCCGGTCACAAAGATTATCTAAATAATCACTTATTGTTTGGTAGGCAACGATAAATTTAATGACTTCCTTGTATTTGCTCATGGCTATAAGTGCCATGATGGAGCCACCTTCACAATGAAATGTTTTATGCTCAATACTAGCCAATGCTTGCTTTCTTAATTCTAGATTGGGAATATTCCTTGCTCTTTCTGTCCAATAATTTAATTCCTGATGGACAACTGGAAAAACCTTTAAGTAAACTTTCGACATTAATGTTAATGGCATCTTTGGAACTGACATATATAAAACCTCGCTTATACGATATAACCAATTGCTTTCAATTGACTATTGATAAAATCCTTCGTGTATTCAAACACTTCGTCTCTCTCTGGCTCATTAAATATTTCATGATAGTACTCTGGCCATTCCTTATATCGCTTTTCAGATAATGGTACCATATTGAACCAGGTTTTTACCATTTTTTTATCTACGACCAAATCGCCGCCTCCTTGCATTACCAGTAGAGGCAAATCCTGTGTTTTTGCTATATCTTCAAAAGCATGCTTTGTTGCAACAATCAATTCTCGATACCATCTGACTGATACTTTTGTAATGTATAAAGTATCATTTGAATCAATTTCTCTAACATCTGCATTGCGAGTTGCCATATCAATCGTTAGTCCAGAATTAATTCTAAGCTTTGGAACCACTTTATTTAAAACAAGTGATGCCAGACTCATAAATTTATTCGGATATTTTATTAATCCTAAACAAGGAGAAGATAAAATTAACCCCGCTATTTTTAATTTTTCCTGTTGGAGTAATCTGATTGAGGCAAGACCTCCCATACTATGTCCCAATAAAAAAATAGGCAGATCAAATTGATATGCTGCTTGTATCCAATCTTTAATTTCTATTGTATATTCATCAAAAGAATCAATATGCCCTCTATCCGATCTTGTTGTCATTCCCTGTCCAGGAAGATCTCCCATAACAACATGAAAACCAGCTAATCGAAACATTTCGATAAGCCATCCATATCTTCCATGGTGCTCCATCGCTCCATGAACAATAACAATGACAGCCTTCGCGTTTCCCTCAGCTTCCCATTTCCACATAAAAGCTCCTCCATCCCATTTTAAAATCTATATTGCTTACATCGTTTTTAAGCAAAACACAAAATTATTAAGGAAAAATAAAGATTGGTTTTGTAAACTATTCTTTAAAGAATGAATGCGTATAGACGAAGTCCAGCTTTTTTATTATTTTCCAAAGTTACTTCAATTATAGCAAATTTCTTGGAAATGTAACCATATTAGGGAAACGTTCGCCAATGCTTAAAAAATCATGGTATACTGTGAGGAGGTTTCGTTTGTCGAATATTAGGGAAAGGGAATCATGGATAATTGACATTTAAAGAAAAAATCTTCAAATGAATAAAAGAACTTTTGACTTCTTTCAACGATGCTAAGGCCGTATTTCTCTTTAAACGATATAATTAAATAAAGATAGTAATTAGGTGAGATTAAAATGGATACAAATACAGTAATAGTCATATCATTGATTACAATATTTTTCTTATTATATTTATTGGTAAGAAAAAAATTAAGCACATTAGTTAAAACCCTCTATTTATTTACCATATTTGCCTTGGCTGCAATTAGTTTTTTACTTGTAAATAGAAACGACTTTCAAGAAATAGTCTATGCAAAAGAAGTTGCCACGCAGAATACGCGTAAAGCCCTCTTGTCACTAAAAGAGGAAACAGATTTATTAAAAGAATCCGTTTTGTTGGATGCTCCAATTGTCAACCAATTACCAGAGCTTCCAAGAGGCTGTGAAGTAACTAGTCTTGCGATGCTTCTCCAATATGCAGATGTTGATGTAGATAAAATGACTTTGGCAAAGCAAATTAAAAAAGACACTACGCCATATGTAAGAGAAAATGGAAAAATCTATTATGGAAATCCCAATGATGGCTTTATTGGTGATATGTACACTTTAAACGGTCCTGGCTTAGGCGTGTACCATAAACCAATTGCTGCATTAGCTGAAAAATATTTACCCGGTTCTATCGTTGATTTTACTGGGTCTAATTTTGAAGAAATAAAGAAACACCTTTCGAACGATCGGCCAGTTTGGGTAATTACTAATTCGACATTCAAGAAATTAGCAGATAGTGAATTCCGCACATGGTATACTCCTAGCGGAACAGTACAGATTACTTATTCGGAGCATTCCGTACTTCTTACAGGCTATGATGAAACATATATTTACTTTAACGACCCACTTACAGGCGCAAAAAATAAAAAAGCACCCATAAAGGACTTTGAAGAGTCCTGGGTGCAAATGGGAAGTCAGGCAATCACGATTAATTCTTAATTGCTATCTTTCCCTCTTTTAAATATTCCTTTTCGAAGGAATATTTTTTTTCGATATAAACGCTATACCACACCATGAACATTAACACAGTCCATATTTTGCGGCTATTATCTGCTTTACCTTGACAATGGTCCTCTAACAATTGGAGAACAACCGTTTTATTTAAGAGATGATCTGTATCGCTCTCTTTAATAATATTTTTCGCCCATTCATTCATTTCATCCTTTAACCAATGACGAATCGGAACAGGGAAGCCTAGCTTTTTACGGTTTAATACATGCTCCGGCACAAATGATTCTGCTGCTTTTCTTAAGATATATTTTGTTGTACCATTTGCTGTTTTTAGTGAGGTTGGAATTTTAGAAGCAATTTTAAAGACCTCTTTATCTAAGAATGGCACACGTAATTCTAAGGAATGAGCCATCGTCATTTTGTCTGCTTTCAGTAAAATGTCTCCTCGCATCCAAGTGTGGATGTCAATAAATTGCATACGATCCACAGGATCGTAGCCAAAACTTTCTTCATATAAAGGATTAGTAATATCTCTATAGTGTAAGTCTTTATTATAGACAGAAAGTAACTTTTCTTTTTCTAACTCAGAAAACATTTTCGCGTTCCCAATATATCTTTCTTCCATTGGAGTAACTCCGCGTTCAATAAAGCTTTTTCCTTTTACACCTTCTGGGAGAATATTAGCTACAGCACGTAGTAATTTTTTTCCGATATTCGGAATTTTATTGAACACTTCTAAAGATTGCGGCTCGCGATAAATATTATATCCACCAAACAATTCATCTGCCCCTTCTCCAGAAAGAACAACTGTTACATGCTTTCTCGCTTCACGTGCAACAAAATATAGTGGTACACAAGCTGGATCTGCCAGAGGATCGTCCATATGCCACATAATTCTCGGAATTTCGTTCATATATTCCTGTGGAGAAATCACGTAGCTTATATTTTCTAGTCCTAATTTATCGGCTGTCTCTTTTGCTACATCAATTTCGCTAAATCCATTATGCTCAAAGCCAACAGAAAAAGTTTTAATATTCGGATGGAATTCCTTTGCAATACTTGCAATAATTGATGAATCGATTCCACCTGACAAGAAAGAGCCAACAGGAACGTCACTTCTCATATGCATCTTTACACTATCGAACAGGACATCTTTAATTTCTTTTGCAAACTCATCCTCTTGTTTTACAACAGGCTTAAAGGATGCTCTCCAATAACGTTTGATCTCCATCGGCTTTCCAATTTTTTTTGTGAAATAATGACCTGGCTCTAGCTTTTTAATTCCCTCAGACATCGTAAATGGCTCAGGAACAAATTGATAGGTTAAATAATGCTGCAAGGAAGTATAATTGATAACATCACTTTCTAATGCCAATGAAATACTCTTTTTCTCTGAAGCAAAATATGTTTTTTCCCCATCTTCTAAATAGAAGAAAGGTTTAATTCCAAATGGGTCTCGAGCTCCATATAATGTCTCTTCCTGCTTATCCCAAATAATGAAAGAAAACATACCACGCAGCTTTTCTACCGCTTTTTCCTTTTCATGACTATATAAAGCAATAATTACTTCTGTATCTGAATTTGTTTGGAAGGTTAATCCTGCATTGACTAGCTCTTCTCTAATTTCTAAATAGTTATATACTTCCCCATTAAAGATTATCCAATAACGTTCATTTTCATATGTTAAAGGCTGATGCCCACTTTCAATGTCTATGATACTTAAACGACGAAAACCAAACTGAATATGGCTATCATAATAATATCCTTCATCATCAGGACCTCTATGTGTTATAACACGATTCATTCCTGCAAATAGTTCTTTTTGTTCTTCTTGAAAGTTTTGTGCTTTTTCATGTACACAGCCAACAAAACCACACATATTGCGCTCACCTTCTCCATTTCTTTTCCTATATATACTAGGACAATCATAACTAACCTTTTTATATCGTTCTAATAGTAGAACCGCAATTAAAAATTTACTATACCTCTAAAAAGAAAATATGTTAATAGGTAATAAGGTTTATAAAATCCTCACTTAGTTTTCTATTGTAGCATAAATAGTATAAAATTTATAATTTGCTTTTATCATTTCACCTCTATATTTTTCATAGCACCGTGAAAAACAAGATCATTAGTTGTAAGAGGAATAGAAACAACTTAGTTCTTACTAGCAAACGAATCAACGGACTTTTTTAGTTCTATGTTACCAGTAGCCATACCAAATATTAGACGAAAAAAAAGAAAAGAAGTTACACTTTCATGCAAGTTCTTTTCTTTTTGATTTCATTTATTACAAGTCTATCAATAAAAGAATTTTTATGCTTTTACTGTATTTTTTATTAACTCTGCTCTATCGGTACGTTCCCACGGTAAATCAATATCTGTACGTCCAAAATGCCCATAAGCAGCTGTTTGTCTGTAAATTGGTCTACGTAAATCAAGCATATTAATAATTCCAGCTGGACGTAGATCGAAGTTTTCACGCACTGCTTCTACTAGTTTATCTTCTGAAACAATTCCTGTTCCAAATGTATCAATAGAAATAGATACTGGCTGCGCTACGCCAATTGCATAAGCTAATTGTACTTCTACTTTATCTGCTAAACCTGCTGCTACAATATTCTTTGCCACATAACGTGCCGCATAAGCTGCTGAACGATCCACTTTTGTTGGATCCTTACCAGAAAATGCTCCACCACCATGTCGCGCATATCCACCGTATGTATCAACAATGATTTTACGACCTGTTAATCCAGCATCTCCTTGTGGTCCACCAATAACAAAGCGACCTGTTGGATTGATGAAATACTTTGTATTTTCATCTATTAATCCAGCTGGCACTACAGGATTGATTACATATTCTTTAATATTGCGTTGAATTTGTTCTAATGTCACCTCTGGGTGATGCTGAGTGCTTATTACAATCGTATCCACTCGAACTGGTTTATTATTTTCATCATATTCGACTGTTACTTGTGTCTTTCCGTCTGGGCGTAGATAAGGTAAGATTTCTTCTTTTCTAACCTCTGCTAGCCTTCTGGATAATTTATGTGCTAATGAAATAGGTAATGGCATTAATTCTTTTGTTTCATTACACGCAAACCCGAACATTAACCCCTGGTCTCCAGCACCAATTGCTTCTATTTCCTCATCCGTCATCTTACCTTCACGAGCTTCTAGTGCTTGGTCTACCCCTAATGCGATATCAGCGGATTGCTCATCAATAGAAGTTAATACTGCACTTGTTTCTGCATCAAATCCATATTTCGCACGTGTATATCCTATTTCTTTAATCGTTTCACGAACAATTTTCGGAATATCTACATACGTAGAAGTAGTGATTTCACCTGCAACGAGAACTAAACCAGTTGTTACAGAAGTTTCAGCAGCAACTCTTGCATTAGCATCTTTTGCCAATATAGCGTCCAAAATAGCATCTGAAATTTGATCACAAATTTTATCTGGATGACCTTCAGTTACCGATTCAGAAGTAAACAAGCGACGTTTTGTTGACATCTGATTTCCTCCTTATTTTAGAAAAAAGTAGAGCGAGGCCAATTCCTACACTCCTTAACCTTATCTTGATACGGTACTCATTCCCTAGATAGTATGAAGTAAAAATGGCGTTTTTATCCGAAGTCAATTCGTGCTCTATTATATGTAACACTCAATAAAATGTATTAAAAATATAATATATGTAACGAAGATTTTATTTCTAATAAAAACACACATCTAAAAATATACATTTTTATAAAAGATAATTAATTCATTTTACACAAAAAACCTTTTCAATAGTGAAAAGGCTCCTAGTAAAATCAATTCGCACCTTTCACTCTTATCGTTCAAGGAATATTTCCTTGCTTCAGGTTAGCACCTTTCCTAAGAGAATGTCTGTCTCATTTCATATATCCATGAAATAATCCAGTAATTTTCTTCACATAGTAGGTTGCTGGGTTTCATCGGGCCAGTCCCTCCACCAGCTCAGGATAAGAGAGTATCCGTTCAAGGTAAAATGATAGCTCAATCTATCAATGCATGTCAATCATTTTTCACTTTATTGGATTAATTTGTTGAATTTAACGCAATAAGCTTATACGTAATGGATGTCTTGCTATTTTCCCATTCTAATTTTTCTATTGTCGCTATCCCAGATGTCTCAGCTTCTTTTGTTCTTCTTACTTCTAACGGGATATTCATCGGATATAAACGATAGTCTTCTTTTTCTAAAAGAAATAAATTCTCTTCTAATCTTATTTCTTTTCCTTTTGTTACAATCATTGTATTTAATTCTAACGGCATGCCCATATTACTTCCCCCTTCTCTTTTTCTCTTGCTCTTTTCTTTTATTTTACCATCTTTTCCGTTTGTTTTTTCATCCAGCTGGATAAAGAGCTGACAACTTGACGATTTGTCGCTGGAGGAAAATAATGAGTAAACTCTGGAAAATACCATGCTTCTACTTCTTTTCCAAGCTTTTTTAATTTTTCCTCTAATCGTAAACTATGATCAACTGAAACATTTTTATCTAACTTGCCATGAATAATAAGAGTAGGAGCATTTATTTTCTCTAATTGATAGAGTGGTGTTCGTGCTTCAAATCTTTCTGGATACTTAGAAGGAGCTCCCCCAATCACTCTTTTCATCATTCTGCGTAAATCCTTCCGTTCTTCATAGGTTAGGAACATATCGCTGACTCCGCCCCATGTAACAATCGATTGAATAGGACAGTAAATCCCCACAAATAGAGCCATGACTCCGCCTCTTGAAAAACCAAACACATGGACTTCGTTCACATTAGGTAAATTCTTTAATAATGTAAATGCTGCTATACCATCATTTTTATCCTCTCCTGCAAAGTCTTCATTTCCTTCACCGCCTTGATTACCACGATAAAACGGTGCAAAAACGACAAAGCCTTCGGATGCAAATTGAATGATCCTCCCTGGACGAACCTTCCCTACATTTTTAATGCCCCCCCTTAAATAAAGAAAGCCATCATAGACTTGCCCATCATTGGGAGAAGCAAGCAGTCCTTTTACTCTCAATCCATCTACATAATAAGTAACTAGAAATAAATCAATGGAAGGATTAGGAGACGGAAATCGAATTTTCTCCATCACATCACCGTTTTGCATACTATTTTCTCCTTTGCGTTTTTTCTCTACATTACCCTTTCTTTTGATTTAATAATTCGTTTTCAATATACGAAAGACAAAATTTGATGACATTGTCTTTCATGATAAAGCTATAGGAAGGATGCCAACGCATTTTCATAATATCTCCATTAACTAAAACAGGACCCATTGTCTCTTGATAGTCATCTTTTAGATTCAATTGGCCAATTTTTGCAAAAAACACATCCTTCACAAAGGTTTTTTCTCCAGAAACCTGATAGGCTGCAATCCATTGCAGACTTTCAATAACCCCGCCTGTTTCCTCCATAACTTCTCTATGGGCTGTTTGAATTATCGTTTCATTTTTTTCACTTTTGCCACCTGGAAACTCTAACCCCCTCTGTTTATGAGCTGTTAATAACCACTGATTTTTATACTGGCAGATAACCAATACATGCTTTGCTTCTTGTTTCCAATCATTTTTTATAAAAGAAAGTTTCACTAAATTCTTGTTTTGATCATAAAATATTTCCATACCTTCTCCATTATTATGTATTATTAATATAAGTAGCTTGCATACTAAAGCAAAAAGCATCCCTTTTTTAACCTGAATTTTTGATGTCTATTATTATCATAGCAAATACTATCTATAAAACTGGAGTTTTTTATCTAAAAAAGGGTATTATTTTTTATAGCTGTAAAATTTACAAATCTAATATTCTAACGTTATGAGGATAAAACAAGTACTCCCAAGACACATTCGCCTTTCTTAACATAATGTTCACATTATAGCTAGCAATAATATCATGTTATCATATATAATACGGTTAAATAAAACGGTTACATTTTGTACCAGACTGAAGTAGGAGGAAAAGATAATGAAAATTGTTGATGAACTTTATAACTTATATAAAAATAAACTTACCGGTGATGAAGAAGATATCGACATGCTTGCATTTGCTTTTTTAGAAGAAATGAGCAGAGAAGATTTATTACATATTATCCAAGAATTAAATGAACAAGAATTGTATGATTTAATGGGTCTTTATTTAATTGAAAGCTTAAAAGGAAAATTTGCAAGTGAGGATTATCGAAAGCCCAATAACCCTATCTTTACACATCGAAATTTACACTGACATATCCTTTTCTATTAATAGAAGGCTGTCGATAAACGTAGGACACACAAGAAAAACAAACGTATTTATCAATCAGCCTTTTTATTATTGCTTTGTAATATAATCAAAAATATTTTTACCGATCAATGTCGCTGAAACAAGTACAAATAGTATTTTTACATAATTAGAGCCTTTGGCAATGGCAACTCGAGAGCCAATGTACGCCCCCGCTATCATGGCAATTCCCATAACGATACCATATAAATAGTAGACCGAATCATAACATAAAAAAACGATAAGTGCTGTAAGATTACTTCCGAAATTGAGGACTTTCGCATTGCCTGCAGATTCCACAAAATCAAACCCCATTAGGAGAAAAGAAAATAAAAAGAAAGAACCAGTCCCGCCACCTAAAAAACCATCATAGAACCCTATTAATGGTACAATAAATAATGCAAATAAAAGCTTCTTTTTTGTCATTCCATTATAGGTAGAGTTTATACCCCATTCTTTTTTTGTAAGCGTATAAATGGTCACCACGATTAAAACAACAAGAATTAATGGCTTTAGAGATTCCGATGGTATTTTTTGTACTACATAAACACCGATTGCGGAACCAATAATGGAAAGAGGCAAGAGTTTAGATAGTAGCTTCTTATCTGTTTTTCCATGCCTTATAAAGGAAATAGAGCTTGTTAATGAGCCCATTGTCGATGCAAGCTTATTTGTACCTAAAGCAATTTGAGGCGGCAATCCGGTAAATAAAAGAGCAGGTAATGATATGAGCCCGCCTCCACCAACAACCGAATCAATAAATGCAGCAATAAAACCGGCGCCAATTAGAAAAAATAGCATTCCAAGATGTAATTCTTCCATAAAAATACTCCTTACCTTAACGGCTATTTTCATTTAGGTAGACATAAACTAAAGACTAATACTTCCACGAGGATTTGCCCGTCTAAAGGTAAAGGACTATCCGATAAGAAAACAGCTTTGTTAAACAACCTATTTAAAAAAATCAATTTTCCTGTCTATACTTTATCACAAGAAAGAAAAAAGGAAAATTCTTCTTTTAAAAGAAATCAAAATAGTACCAAGTTTTATCCTTTTACCCTATAATTATACAGGATATTTCTTCCGGAGCATTTCTAGTAAAAAATGTCTTAGCCTACAAAACGAAGATCTTTTATATATCGCATATCCCTGCTGTTTTTTAGCGAGAAAGGAAAAGAATTCGATGCACATCTATACAATTGTCTTGAGTATAATTATTATACTTAATATCATTTTGGCTTTTCTTGTTATCTTCTTTGAAAGAAAAGACCCTATTGCTACTTGGGCGTGGTTGATGGTACTTACCTTTATTCCCATCCTTGGATTTATTTTATATTTACTTTTTGGTCAAAATCTACGAAACAGAAAGTTATTTCAGTGGGATGAACGGAAAAAGCTTGGTATAGAGCCCATTTTAGCTTCCCAACTATTGCAAATAAGTTCCAATCAATTGCGAACAACGAATGAGGTCATTCGAAAAAATCAAGATTTAATTTACATGAATTTATTTAACAATGATGCAGTTCTGACAGAGAATAATGCTGTGGATATATTTACAGATGGCAATCAGAAATTCAATCAGTTATTTACAGATATTAAAAATGCTAAAAAGTCGATTCATTTACAATATTATATTCTTAAAAATGATGGTATTGGCTCTGACCTTATTAGCTTACTTGTCGAAAAAGCCAAAGAAGGAATCGAAGTTCGTTTATTATATGATGAGCTCGGCTCTAGAACATTGCGTAAAAAGGTTTTTAAAGAACTACGGGCAGCAGGTGGCTTTGTCGAAGTATTTTTCCCAAGCAAATTTCATTTAATTAATTTACGTTTGAATTATCGGAATCACAGAAAGCTTGGGATAATTGACGGTAAGATTGGCTATATCGGTGGTTTTAATGTTGGTGATGAATATTTAGGACTGCATCCGAAATTTGGCTATTGGAGAGATACCCATTTACGTATTGTAGGCACAGCAGTATATGCTATTCAAACAAGGTTTATTCTTGATTGGAATCAAGCATCACATCAACATGAAATTAATTATTCTCCTGAATATTTTCCAGGGAAGATTGATGAAATTATCGGAAATATTGGCATGCAAATCGTTTCAAGCGGACCTGATTCAGAATGGGAGCAAATTAAGAATGGCTATATTAAAATGATTACTTCCGCTAAAGAAAGTGTCTATATCCAAACTCCCTATTTTATACCTGATGCAAGCTTACTTGATACGTTAAGAATTGCTGCACTTTCTGGGATCGATGTAAAAATTATGATTCCAAATAAACCAGATCATATGTTCGTTTATTGGGCTACGTATTCTTATATCGGTGAAATGCTAAAAGCAGGTGCGAAGATTTATATATACGAAAATGGATTTATTCATGCAAAAACGATTTTAGTCGACCGAAAAATTGCTTCCGTTGGAACAGCCAATATTGATATGAGAAGCTTTAGGCTAAATTTTGAAGTGAATGCATTTATTTATAGTGAACAAATTTCAAATGAACTAACAGATGACTTCCTAGGAGACATGGAGTTATCTACGCATTTAACAGCAGAGCAATATTCAAAAAGATCTTTATGGATTCGTTTCAAAGAATCTTTTTCTCGACTTCTTAGTCCTCTTCTATAAGACAACAATAAAGAGAGGCAGCGTGCCTCTCTTTATTGTATTTATTATCCAAATACTTTTTTTAATTCTTCTTTGTCTTTGCTTAACCAAAAATTCATTAGCCTTTTTGCGCCTTCTAAATCATGAAGTTTCGCTTGACCACATTGTGTTTCATTGGCTGCAGGAATTTCGGTAATTTCTAAAGCAGTTTTCATCGTTGCTTCTAATAAATCGATAATTTCGTCAACAGTTGGTTCTCCACTTACTACTAAATAATAACCAGTTTGGCAACCCATTGGAGAAATATCAATGATATCAAAATGTTTATATTTTTCTACATGCGCGCGTAAATTAAATGCTAATAAATGCTCTAAAGTATGAATAACATCTGGCTTCATTGCTTGCTTATTCGGCTGACAGAAGCGAATATCATATTTATTTACAACCCCGTCACTACCTACTTTGTGTACTCCACAGTGTCTCACATAGGGAGCTCTTACTGCTGTATGATCTAATTCAAAGCTTTCAACTGAAGGCATATAAACATCTCCTTTTTTTCATGTATCTCTATTATAACTAAAAACCCGAGTATTTTCATCAACTTAATATATATAATATTTTACCAAATGTAATTAGTGCTTTTTACCCTTAAATCAGATGAAACCCGTAGCTAAATGAGAATGCTTTATTCGTACTCTCTCCCATGTTATACTAACTTGCAAAGAAGGAGAGGGAAATACGAGAATGAAATATGTTTTTTTAGCTATTATCCGCTTTTATCGAAAAGTAATTTCTCCTTTAAAGCCGCCAACTTGCCGTTTTTACCCTACCTGTTCTACCTATGGCTTAGAAGCGATTCAAAAGTTTGGCGCAATTAAAGGAGGATACTTAACAATCAAACGAATTTTTAAATGCCACCCTTTTCATCCTGGTGGTTTAGATCCTGTACCAGATGAATGGAAATGCAAAAAGCATTCCCACCCTCCAAAAGAAAATAATTAATACCCTTCTACAACCAAGTCTAATTTTCCAGTCTTTGGATCAATTACTAATCCATGAACTGGAACGTCACTTGGCAATAATGGGTGTTTTTTGATCATATCCACACTATGGGCAACACTTTCTGATACGGAATCAAACCCTGTTAGCCATTTTTCTAAATTTATTCCTGAATGCTGCAATGTTGCAAACGTTTCATCAGAAATGCCTCGTTTTTTCATTTTCTCCATCATACTGCCCGAATGCAGTGCACTCATTCCACAATCATGATGCCCAATTACCAGTACTTCGTCTGCTTGCAGCTCATACACTGCAACCAAAATGCTACGCATGATACTACCAAATGGGTGGACTACAACTGCACCTGCATTTTTGATTATTTTTACATCCCCATTGGAAAGATTTAAAGCCTGTGGTAAAAGTTCTAATAGCCTTGTATCCATACAAGTTACAATAACCATCTTTTTATTAGGAAATTTGCCTGTAATAAATTTTTCATATTTGTGTTCCTTAACAAAATCATCATTATACACTAAAATATCTTGTAATAGACTCATTTTAAGCACTCCTTAAAAATTTCAATTCGTAATTGTAAACAAAAGATTGCTGTTTCCTTCAAATATTGAAAGATCTCTTTATTAATAGTAATGAAAATTTGCATAATACACAAATTTAGAAACTCGATATTTTCAAATACTGGCTTTTCTTATAATTTGTTCTACGTATGTATTTTCTCCATCCACCCAATACTAATAAACAATGAGACTTTGGCTATGGTCTCATTAAAGTATTCAGTAAAAAAAGGAGTGTTATTCCTATGGCAAAAGACGTCCTTTGTGAAGTAAGCAACTGTACTTATTGGGAAAAAGGAAATCATTGTGGAGCTGATCAAATTTATGTTGTAAGTAATGTTGGAAAGCACGCGGATACAAGTTACGAAACGGACTGTAAAACCTTTGAACCTGAAAGCTTGAGCTAATCATACTAGCACACAAAAAAGGAATCCCCAAACTTCATGGGATTCCTTTTTTATCTATCCAATCGAACCAAATCGGCATCAGGGTGCTCACCTCTTAATATTAGCTCCTTTAAGATGGTCGAGCCAAAAGCACTATAAACTGTTCCATTTCCACCGAATCCTAAACAATAATAAAGATTTTTACTAGTTGGATGCTCCCCAATAAAAGGCATTCCATCCTTTGATTCTCCAAATGTAGCCCCATAAGAATAGTCAGCCTTTAGTTGAAATTGTGGAAAATGCTCCTTAATGCGAGTCAATAATTTGTCGGCATATGCTTGTAATATCCTTGGATCTCTCGGGGCTTCCATCGTCTCTTCGTCTAAACCTCCAGCCACAATTCTTCCATCAAAGGTTGTCCTCATATAGAAATACGGACGTTTTGTCTCCCAAATAAGACATCTATCCTCCCATTTCTGAAACGAAGAAATCCGATTTGTAACCATCGCATAGGTTCTGTTTAGTTCCGTAGCCATTTCCATTGTAAAGTTATCCAACTCATATCCTGTTGCATAAACAACATGCTTTGCTCGAATAAGTGCTTCTTCACTCTTAAACAGCCAATAGCCATCCTGATAGTGGAGCTTTGTGACTTCTGTTTTTTCAAAAACATGAATATTGCTGCTTTGTGAAGCCTCTTTTACTAAGGAAATGACTAGCTTTTGAGGATTTACTTCTGCATCACCACCTGTGCGAATTGCAGCAGGCTTTTTAACTCCATAAGATTTATAAAGCATTTCCTCTTCTAAGAATTCTACGGGAAAATCGTGTTTTTTTAGCATTTCATATTCTTTTTTAATGGATAATACATCAGCTTCGTTACTTGCATAATATAAGCTTGGTCTATTTTTAAATTGAATATCTTCCGGGAGAGAAGCTGCTATCCTTTTCAGTTCTTCCATCCCATTAAAGCATAAACGGTAAAAACGGACTGCCTCCTTCTCTCCGATGCTTTCAGCAAAGGAATGTAGCATTTTATCATTAGAATACTGTAATAATCCTGTATTTGCAGCAGAACTCCCATTACCAACACGATCTTTATCCACTAGAATAACATCCAGTGGTTCTTTGGCTAGCTTATAGGATAACAAAGCACCAGACATACCTGCCCCAATGATAAGAACATCACATGCCAGGTCTTTATTCAGCTTAGGATAAACTGGTTTATCACTAATAGTTGTTGGCCAATATAATGATCCATGATATAAGCTCACAAACCTACACTTCTTTCCATCAATTTTTCAACTTAAAATTTCAAGCAGTCTATTGATTAATTAAAATCCTTTTGCTCTTCTACCCATTTTCTTAATTCTCTTCGTACAATCTTTCCTGACGCATTACGCGGAACCTCTGATAGGAATAATACTCTTTTTGGAATTTTATATTTAGCTAATGACTTTTCACAGTTCTCCATTATCCATTTCTCTGAACGCAGAATTTCATCTACTACAACAAAAGCAATAGGAACCTGTCCCCATTGATCATCGGGAATTCCAATCACCGCTGCCTCTCTTATTCCTTCCATTTCAGTCAATACAGCTTCCACTTCTGCAGGATAAACATTTTCCCCACCTGAGATAATTAAGTCAGATCTTCTATCTAAAACATAGAGAAATCCTTCAGAATCTATATACCCAATGTCACCTGTAAAGAACCATCCATCTATTAAATGATTCTCTTTATTTAAATAGCCTTTTGATACATTTGGTCCAAATACTGTAATTTCTCCGACCTCATTTGGGCCTAACACTTCTCCTGCTTGATTTACAATCCTTAATTGAGCGGGGAAAAGGGGTTTACCAGCAGAACCTATTTTTCTAATACTATCTTCAGGAGATAGAGTGACAATTTGCGAAGATGTTTCCGTCATTCCATAGGAATAATAAACTAGGATTCCTTTATTAATGCATCTTGTGAGAAGCTCAACTGTGGCAGGACCTCCACCTAAAAGCATGTAACGGAAATAAGCTGGAAACTTTTCGCTTGCAGCCTGCTCTATTCGCTGTAGCATGGTAGTGACAACAGACATAATCGTTACTTTTTCTTTCCACAAGTCTAAAAGCACCCTTTTTTCATCGAAGGAATCATGAAGAACGATTTTTATCCCATAAATGATACTTTTCATTAAAATAGAATAACCGCTAATGTGAAATAGAGGGACCGCACACAACCAGGTGTCCTTCTCGTATAAGCCTGCATTCAATGTATTTCCGACTGCGCTCCACCAATGATTACCATAGGATTGAATGACTCCTTTTGGAAGTCCAGTCGTACCAGACGTATACATGATTGTGCATGTTTCATCCAGTGTAATATGGTCTTTTTCTTGTGGATCTATGTAGGTGCTTTCTTTGATTCTCTCTTTATAAAAAACAGAAATTTCCAGCCCTTCTTCTAACTGAATTGCCCTCTCACGAAAACATTCTTCTGTTATTAAAAAAGTAACATTCGCATCTTTTAATTGATAAGCCATTTCTTTTGCCGTTAATCGATTGTTTAGGAGAACCGCTTTGGCCCCAATAATCTGCATTGCATTTAAGTGAAGTACTGTTTCTAAATCACTTTTAACCAGAAATCCCACATAATCTGTGTCTTTTACTCCAAAGGCTGTTAATATTCCAGCATGGTAATAGGCCTTTTCATATAGCTCTTTAAAAGTCAGTCGATCATCATTATAAACAATCGCCTCTCTATCTGGAGTTAAACTTGCTCTATTTTTGATAAAATTAGGAAGCATTTCGGTCATTACTCATTTATCCTCTTCTCTATATAAACAAAGGTGACACTATCATTAGCAATGTCGAAAATTACATTTGCTAAGAACGAGTGTCACCCTTTGTTATTTTTTTTTAAAAGCTTGTACATTAATAACTATTTTATCCATTTTGATAGCCTACTATTAATATACCTTTTCTATTTAAGGAAAACGTGGGAACTGGCCAAAATCTGGGTTACGTTTTTCCTTGAAGGAGTCACGTCCTTCCTTTGCTTCATCTGTTGTATAGTATAATAGCGTTGCATCTCCTGCAAATTGCTGAATACCAGCTAATCCATCTGTATCTGCATTAAACGCAGCTTTTAAGAAGCGAAGTGCAGTTGGACTCTTCTCTAAAATCTCTTCACACCATTGAATCGTTTCTTCTTCTACTTTTTCTAGTGGTACAACCGTATTAACCAATCCCATATCTAATGCTTCTTGTGCATTATATTGGCGGCATAAGAACCAAATTTCTCTTGCCTTTTTATGACCAACAATTCTTGCTAAATAGCCAGAACCATACCCAGCATCAAAGCTACCTACCTTTGGACCAGTTTGTCCAAAAACAGCATTATCTGCAGCAATCGTTAAATCACAGACGATATGTAGAACATGTCCTCCACCAATTGCATAGCCTTTTACCATTGCGATTACTGGCTTTGGAATAACTCTAATTAAACGCTGTAAATCAAGCACGTTTAAACGTGGAATTTGGTCTTCACCAACATATCCACCATGACCTCTTACTTTTTGGTCTCCACCAGAACAGAATGCTTTATCTCCTGCACCTGTTAAAATAATTACGCCCACATTGCTGTCATCTCTTGCCATTGCAAACGCATCGATTAGTTCACTAACTGTTCTCGGCGTAAATGCATTATGTACATGGGGTCTATTAATTGTAATTTTGGCAATTCCATTATATGTTTCATAAATGATTTCTTCATATTGTCTGCCAGCTACCCATTCCACTGTCATTATTTTTTCCTCCTTATCACGGTGCTGAACCTTTATGTCAGCTCCTTAAAAACTCCATTACTATTGTACCAAAAATTTCAGGTTTCTCCACATGAATTGCATGGCCAGCATCATTTACATTCAAATGCCGCATTTTTTTGTTAATCTCGACCATTTCTTCAGCAATTTGAAAAAACTTTCGATCTAGTTCTCCTGTGATTAAAAGCGTCTCTACCTGAAGCTTTGAGATTTGGGACCAATAAGAGCTTTGTGCCCCTGTTCCCATTCCTCTTAAGCTATTTGCTAATCCAATTGGATTATTTGCTAGCCGTTGATTTCTTATAGCCTGCTTATTTGCTAAATCTAACCGATCTTGACTTTTAAATAAAGGAATCTTCTCCCATTTGTTCACAAAATTTATTATACCGTGTTCAAGGATAGAATCTCCCAGATTGTCATCTTGTATTCGTCTTTGCCTTCTCTCCATTTCAGTCCGTAAGCCTGGAGAGGCACTTTCAAGAATAAGTTTTTTTACTGTTTCGGGATACTCCATACAATATGCCAAAGCCAACCGTCCACCCATCGAATAGCCTAATAAATGAACAGGAGCGATATGAAGGTAATCAATCACATCTTTTAAATGCTTCACACTTTCCTTCATTGTATACTTTTCTAATTCCTTCGGTGAATCTGTTTTTCCGTGCCCAATGATATCGACTGTTATTACTTTGTAGTCTTTCTTCCATAAAGGAATAAACGGATGCCATGTTCCACTATCGCCAGTAAATCCATGTAATAATAAAAGAGCTTCTCCTTCTCCATCAATCGTCACGTGATAATTTACATTCTCTATTTCGATAATCATAGTCTTCACCTTTAAAATTGCTGATTTAACACCTTTTGAATCTTTTCGGTCATTTGCCGATGTTCCAAAAGATTTTTTTCTCGATTTGTTCGTAATTCCCAAACCCTTAATCCTTCTGT
This sequence comes from Niallia sp., assembly GCF_031978665.1. Taxonomy (NCBI): domain Bacteria; kingdom Bacillati; phylum Bacillota; class Bacilli; order Caryophanales; family Bacillaceae; genus Niallia; species Niallia sp. The sequence goes on from NZ_DALZDK010000014.1 coordinate 101,282, forward strand.
AAAATCACTCTGTTGAAAGAGCATCTGTAAAGCATGCCAGTCTTCAACCAGCTCATATTGCCCCTTATACATTTCGACTGCATGGTTAAATTCGATATTTAACGGAGTCCCAAACAACAGCTCAAAGTGTCTTGGAAGTTCGACTTGTGGCAGAAAAGAAAAGATCCCTCCACCATTATTATTGATTAACAATATCGTTATCGGAAGATTATGAAGTTGGGAAAGGATTAAACCATTTAAATCATGGAAAAAGGTTAAATCGCCAACAATTAAAAATAATGGCTGTTTAATGACAGCAACCCCAAGAGCAGTAGAAATTGTCCCATCAATTCCATTCGCTCCTCTATTTGCGATAATCGTAACCTTTTTTGTTTGTTTATGAAAAAATGTATCTAAATCACGAATAGGCATACTATTCCCTACAAATAACACTGCATCATCAGGAATTAATTCTCCCAAGCTATGGAATAGCTTGGCTTCACTTATTTCTTGAATTTTCGCTGTTTGCTTTAATTCTTTTTTAGTAAGCTCATTCATATCCATCCACTTATGCAAATAGTGATTTATTGAGCAATATGAAATAATAGACGCAAGCTTTTTACAAAAATACCCTTCTTCACAATAAACCATATCCGTTGTCAGCTGATTGGGGTCCCGGTAGCCACTTCCGCCATCTACAACAATCTGCTGTGCTTCTACATTTTCGCGTAGGAAAATGGTCAGTGGCTTAGAGATAGGCATACTTCCAAAACGGATTATCAAGTCTGGTTTTAAAGCGATTTTCACCTTTTCATTTCTTAAAAAAGTATCGTATGTGTCGATAATAAGATCATTTTCTGCATTATTGCTTCGCAGTTGTGAGAGTGGATCAGCAATAATAGGAAAACCAGTCTTTTCAGCCAAATGAATAATTTTCTCTGAAAAATCTTCTTTATCTATCTCTCCACATATAATTATTCCTTTCCTATCCGCTTTTCCCTCAAGACTAGCTGCTAAGTCTTGAAAATAAGAATCACTAATTCTAAATTCTCCTGTTTCAATTCGTATTGACGGCTTTTCCTTTTCTTCTAAGCGATAGTGTTCGAGATTATCTAAATCAGGGATCAACGGCTCTCGTAATGGGATATTTATATGAACTGGACCACTTGGATGCTGCGTTGCCATCGCAACCGCTCTTGCTCCCACTGTTTTAGCATACCGAATCATTCCTGGACTATTATCAGGTGTGGACATTTCCATAAACCATTTCACATGTTTTCCATAGAGATCAAGCTGATCTATCGCCTGAGGTGCACCTACATCCCTTAGCTCATGTGGACGATCTGCTGTAAGTACAACTAACGGAATACGAGAAATCTTCGCCTCTACGATAGCAGGAAAATAGTTAGCGGCAGCTGTTCCCGATGTACATACTAATATGGTCGGTTTTTTGGACGCTTTTGCAATTCCTAAGGCAAAAAAAGCGGCAGAGCGTTCATCCACATGAACATGGACATTTATCGCTTCTTGTTCTGCCAGCAATAGACTGATTGGAGTGGATCTCGAGCCAGGACTAATGACAGCATGCTCTACTCCATTCTTTACTAACTCAGATATAAGAGCATGCAAATAGGCTGTTAGCTGTTGCTGATGATTCATTTTATTTTCCTCCTAACGCAGTTAGCATTGGCTTAAATTTAATAGCTGTTTCGATATACTCTAATTCAGGATCAGAGTCAGCAACAATACCACATCCAGCAAAGATTGTAGCAACGTTTCCATGTAATAGTCCTGAACGGATACTAACGGCAAATTCCCCATTGCCCTTATAATCAAGCCAACCAATTGGAGCACCGTACATCCCTCTATCCAATCCCTCCACCTCTCTAATAACCTCTAATGCTTCATCACGGGGATATCCACCGAGGGCTGGAGTTGGGTGCAATAATTGGATTAAGGAGATTAAGGATTCCGTTTCTTTCACCTTCCCACTAACAGGGGTATAAAGATGCTGAATATCTCGCATTTTCATTATTTGTGGTGCTGCTGGCATTTCTACAGTACTACATACTTTTTCCATGGCATTCTTTATCATTTTAACAACATAGTTATGTTCTTCTCTGTTTTTCGAATCAGAAAACAACTCTTCTGCTAACGCATTGTCTTCTTCCTTGTTATTTCCTCTAGAAATAGAACCTGCAAGACATGTAGAAAAAACGGTATCTCCTTCTTTTTTTACCAATCTTTCAGGAGAGGCGCCTGTAAAGCATTTATCATGAGCTTCCAAGGCAAAAATATAACCGTTGCTTTGTTGTTGTATTAAATTTTTCAGAACAAGTTCTGTCACTATTTCCCTTGTAAAATCCACTTTACTTGCTCGAGCTAGTACTACCTTTTTAAGATGACCGTCTAATTTTCTTATTACTTTGTCCACTGTCTCTTTCCATTTTTTACAATCAACCTCTGTTACCTTCTCAATCGCTGGAAAAGAATAAGTAGTAGATTCTTCTATCCCATTATGAAATGCAAAAGATTGTTTCTTCAGTTCCTCTTTCGCATATTCTTTTTTATCTGTTTGGGTCAAAATATTCGTAGTAATAAATTGACTTCCATCAATTTCACTTAACATAAATTGCGGCACATAAAAATGAGCTTCTGAGAAGCCATTCCAAGTTTGTGTTTTCTCTTTTTGCGGATCGAAGGAAAATCCTCCTAAAAGAACTGGACCGATTCCAATATGTTGGAACTCATTGTATACAATCGCACTTTCTAATATTCGCTTCCATTTCTTCTCCACATAAGAATAAGAGCTTTCCCCTGAAGAACATTCAATTCTTTCACAGATACCAATTCCTACAAACTTATTTTTTCCAGAAGGATCTTTCCAAAAAAAACGTTTTCCTTTATAGGCATGGAATTTAGAAAAAAATTCAAGAATATCCATCTTTTCTTCTAGCTTTTTAACTTCACTAACTAGTATTGTAGGAGAAACACTATCCCTTATTTTTGTTTGTACCATTGTTTCTCTGCTATCATTCATCCCTTTGTGAATCCCCCTAAAACAAATCAAGAATTTTCTACTTGATTATATTGGTTCAAAGATATACGCTCATTCATTATTTTAGCATATTTTACGATACACCTGTCCTTTATATTATGTCAATCATAGTGATTTCTTAGCTTCCAAATTTTGATTATTTTATAGAAACTACACGATTAATTGTGTTTAGGTTTGATATCAATAAAAAAGGGAAATTTAGAAACAACTTGTCTTACCGTTTAATTTTCCTAAATACGCTTATACTACCATTATTACAATTGCATGGATAAGGATGTGTTTAACTTGTTATCGACAGAGCAAATAAATCATTTAAAGCGTGAACTTGAAGAAAGAAAAGCAGATATATTGAATCGAATTGATGGATACGTAAGTGAAGAAAATGCACGGGAATCTGTTGGAGAATTATCTAATTATGATAATCATCCGGCAGATATGGGAACAGAATTGTATGAAAGAGAAAAAGACTTTGCGCTAGAACAGCACGATCAATCTGAATTAGATAGCATTAATAACGCCTTAAATGCAATCGAAGACGGCTCTTATGGAGTGTGTAAAGTTTCAGGCAAAGAAATTCCATATGAAAGATTGGAAGCAATTCCAACTGCTCTAACTCTTAAGGAATATAGCCACGACCAATTTATTGCATCTGATCGACCAGTCGAAGAAGATGTCTTGGAATTAGCGCATGGAAACCAATACCGTCACTATGATACAGGTGCTGTCAGAGACTACGAAGATAGTTTTCAGGAGGTTGCCCGCTATGGGACATCTGAGACGCCATCAGATTTAAGAGGAGATTTCGAAGATTATGGCAGCCTATATGACAGAGAAGACGATGATGAGGGCTTTACTGAGGACTATGAAACATTTGTAGCCACAAATATCGATGGTTCCGAAAGAACTGTTTATCGTTCTAAAGTACATGAAAAATATGAGCAAGCATTAGATGATGAAGGAATTGAAGCTCCTTTTGGCGATGTGCCTTACCATGAAACAGATGGATATACGGAAGATAATGAGGAAGAAGAGGAATAAGCCTCTCCACCTTTCTTTTAAAACTTAAAATATATAAAGGAGATTCCAGAAGAATCTCCTTTATATATTACGAATAGGGCTTTATATGCCAAATTTCATCAGCATATTGCTTAATTGTCCGATCGCTTGAAAAATGTCCTGACAAAGCAATATTCACAATACTTTTTTGTAGCCAATCTTGCTTATTCTTAAATGCTTGATTGACCTTTTCATGAATATTTGCATAGGAATGAAAATCCTTTAATACAAAAAACTGATCATTCTCTATTAGCAAGGAATCAAAAATTGGATCGAATTCATTGGATGGATGATCAAAGAAGCCATTTTTCAATTGATTGACCACCTCATGGATTCTATCATCATGGTAATAGTACTCCCGAGAACTATAGCCACCATTTTGATATAGTTCCAATACTTGATCAGGATTCATTCCAAAGATAAAGATATTATCGTCTCCCACTAAATCATGCATTTCAATATTGGCTCCATCTAGTGTTCCAACCGTTAGTGCGCCATTCATCATAAATTTCATATTACCGGTACCTGAAGCTTCTTTGCTAGCCGTTGATATTTGTTCACTAACATCAGCAGCGGGAAAAATATGTTCTGCTAAAGAAACACGATAATTTTCAAGAAAGACAACCTTTAGTTTATCTTGAATCCTTTTATCACTGTTAACTTTTTGAGCAACAGAATTAATTAGCTTGATAATTTTTTTCGCATAATAATATCCTGGAGAAGCTTTGGCTCCAAAAATAAATGTTCTTGGCTCCATATCAATAGATGGATCTTCCCTTAGCTTATTATAAAGAGACATGATATGAAGGACATTTATTAATTGCCTTTTATATGCATGCAATCTTTTTACTTGAACATCAAAAATAGAAGATGGATCTACTAGGATACCATTTTTCTCCTTAATAATCTTTGCTAAACTCTCCTTATTACGCTGTTTTATCGCTGCAAGATTTTCTTTAAAATTGATATCTTCCTGATAATCAAGCAATTCTCTTAATTGTGTGGGCTCATCAATCCATTTATCGCCAATTGTTTGCGAAATTAGATTTGCAAGCTTTGGATTAGCTTTTATTAACCATCTTCTATGCGTTATCCCATTCGTTTTATTATTAAACTTTTCTGGATAAAACTCATAGAAATTTGCCATTTCGCGTTTCTTTAAAATTTCCGTATGAATTTCTGCTACTCCATTTACACTATGGCTGCCCACTAATGCTAAATGAGCCATCTTAATCATGCCATGTGCAATTATTGCCATTTTCTCAATTTTCGAAAAATCACCAGGGTACTTATCCCATAGCTCTTTACAAAAACGCTCATTTATTTCATCAATAATCATATAGATCCTTGGTAATAAGGGCTGGAAAATATAGATCGGCCATTGCTCTAATGCTTCAGATAACGTGGTATGATTGGTGTAAGAAATAGTTTTCGTAGTAATATTCCATGCTTCAGCCCATCCTAATCCTTCATCATCCATTAATATTCTCATTAGCTCTGGGATTGCCAATACTGGATGTGTATCATTTACATGGATACTTATATAGTGATGTATTTCACTAATATTTTTATGTTGTTGCTTATAATTTCGAACAATGGACTGCAAGCTTGCAGATACTAAAAAGTATTGTTGTTTTAAGCGTAAGATTTTCCCTTCATCATTCGAATCATCTGGATACAAAAATCCTGATATCGATTCTGTTTCCCTCTTATAGCGCATAATATCTTTCACTTCTTTTGCAATTAAGGAAGATGGCTCTGCGTTCCAGAGCCTCAAAGTATTTACAGTTGTCGTATGGTAACCAATAACTGGCACATCGTGGGGTACTGCTGTTACAGTTTCGGCATTTAAATGCCGAAACTGTAACTTCCCATTTCTTTCATACATATCAATATTTCCCCAGAAATAAATATCCACCGCTAAATCTTCTTTTCTAACTTCCCAAACCTGTCCTTGCTTTAACCATTGCTCTGGCAATTCGATTTGATAACCATCAACAATTCGTTGTTCAAATAAGCCATGCTTATAGCGAATTCCACAACCATGTCCTGGCAAGTCTAATGTTGCAAGAGAATCTAAGAAGCAAGCAGCAAGCCTTCCTAATCCTCCATTTCCAAGACCTGCATCATGTTCAATATCTTCAACTTCAAAAAAATCAATACCAAGATCTGCTAATCCTTCTATTACTATTTGATCAATACCTAAATTAATAAGGTTATTATGAAGCAATCTTCCTAATAAAAACTCAATCGAAAGATAATAAACCTGTTTCTTATTTTTTCGACTTTGCTCATTTGTCTGAATCCAATTCGAGCTTACATACTCTCTGATCATGTGACCTAATGTTTGAAAATGATCACTGCTTGTTGTATCTTCAAAGGTTTTTCCATATGTCATCTCTAACCTTTGTAAAAAATACCTTTTAAAACGTTCCTTATTAGAAAACATGGGATTCACTCCTTGAGATAAGCTCTGCATATAATTGATTATACTTGAATGCAGATTGAGCCCAACTATTATCCATCGACATCGCATTCTTCATTAGTTTATGCCATACTTCTTTATCCTCTTTATAAAAATGAATACCTCTTCTAATCGTGTAAAGCATATCATGGGCATTAAAATTGGTGAAGCTAAATCCATTTCCTTCTTCTGTCCATTCATTATAAGAGAAAACCGTGTCATTAAGTCCACCTGTTTCTCTAACAATTGGGATATTTCCATATCGTAAAGCAATCAATTGACCTAATCCACAAGGTTCAAACTTTGAAGGCATTAGAAATAAATCTGCACCTGCATACATTTGATGTGCTAAGTTTTCATCAAATCCAATATAGGCTTTACATTTGTCTGAATACGTATTTTCCATTTCACGGAAAAAGTTTTCAAACTCCGGATCTCCTGTTCCTAATACAAGAAATTGTACATCCTCTTCCATTATTTCATGAAAAACATGTCTAACTAGTTCTAATCCCTTTTGGCTAGTTAATCTTGTTATCATACAAATTATTGGGATTTCTGGATCTTCCTTTAATCCAAACTTTTGTTGGATAAATCGTTTATTTTCTTGTTTTTTTTCTAAAGAAGAAACCGTGTAGTTAGCTGCAATTACTGGATCAGTTTCTGGATTGTAGGTTTCTTCATCAATTCCATTTATAATGCCATATAAATCAGACTCTCTCTGCTTTAATACATTATTCAGCTTCTCCCCATAATATTCTGTTTGGATTTCGTTTTTATAGGTAGGACTTACTGTTGTAATTTTATCAGTAGAGATTAGTCCCCCCTTCATCAAATTAACATTTCCATAGAACTCAAGATTATTGGGCGTAAAATAATAATCATTTAAATTAAATAAATCACCAAGAACACCTCTTGGTAATATTCCCTGAAACTGAAGATTATGTATGGTAAAAACAGTCTTAATATTGCTATACTCTTTTTTCCATTTATAGTCAGCATTCAATAAGAAAGGAATCATTGCGGTATGCCAATCATGGCAATGAATAATCTCAGGATAATCATCTAAGTAAGGCAAACTTTCTAATACAGCTCGATTAAAGAATGCAAAACGTTCCCCATCATCCCCATAACCGTATAAGCCACTTCTTTTAAAATACCACTCATTGTCAATAAAATAAAAAGTGATTCCATCCACTTCTAATTCTTCAATTCCACAATATTGATTTCGCCAGCCTACTGGAACAAAAAAATAACATCTCTTCTTTATATTAGCAAGTAAATGTGCTGGAATATCTTGATATTTTGGCATGATTACTGCTACATCTGTTCCTTGTTTTTTTAATTCTTTTGGAAGAGAACCAGCAACATCTGCTAGTCCTCCTGATTTTATAAATGGCACACATTCTGAAACTGCAAATAATACTCTCACGAATTCATCAACGCTCCTTGGACTGTTCCTTTTCTTACTACAAATGGAGAACTAGCAGTACCTATCATCACTGTACCACTTTCCACAATAACATCCTTATCTAAAATAACAGAGTCTAAATGACAATTTTCTCCAATTGTGCATTTTTGCATAATAATACAATTTTTTAAACTAGAACCTTTTCCGACCTTAACCGCTCTTGAAATAATACTATTCGTAATATCTCCTTCAATAAAACAGCCATTTGCTATCATGGAGTTTTTTACTTCTCCCTTATTTGTGTAACGAGTAGGTGGCTCATCTTTCACTTTTGTAAATATTGGTCTCTCTTTTATAAAAAGCTGATTCCATACTTTTGATTTTAATATATCCTTGCTTACACGATAGTAATTAGATATAGAATCTATTTTTTCGGCATAGCCGTTATATTCGTATTCACATATTTTTAGCTGATTATTAATATCTAACACTACATCCTTCATGCAGGTATAACCTGTTACATCTCTTGAATTAATTAAATCGATTAGCTTTGATTTTTTAATTAAATATACTTCTAATGATTTACCATTATTCGTGATCTCCGTTATATCACAACTAGAAGCAAGATGGCGTTCTAATGCAGGAGTAAAATCCATATTAAACACAGTAAAACAATTTGCAACTAACGCATATTCTTGTTTGCTTCTATGAAAATAATCCATATTTGCCGCAAAATGATTAAAAGATCCTATTCCATCGGTATTTGCATCAGAAATGGATGCGGGGAAGAAAAATAATCCATCTCTCTTTCTATCCAAGTCCCAGTTTTTTCCTGAACCTAAGTGGTCCATTAAAGAGCGATACTGATACTTTGGAAAAATAGCGACACTACCTATTCCAGAGTTTACCATATTAGAAAGAACAAAATCGATTAAGCGATATCGTCCTCCGATTGGAAGAGCAGCGAGTGTGCGGTGAGCAGTTAACTCTTCTAAATCTTCCATATTCGTTGTTGCATCAATTATGCCCAGCATTGATCTTATCATCTTAATCCCTCCTATCTAGTTTGTTAGGAAATCATTTCATTAACCATTTCTTCTGTAACTAGTACTACCTCATCTACGTTTTTTTTAGGTTTAATGACCATTCCATCTGGTATTGTAATGTCAGAAGGGACAATAGCCTTCTCAATATAAACATTGTTTCCAATCTTTGCATCAGGCATGATGACAGAACTCCGAATGATTGTCCCTTTTCCTACAGTAACCCCTTGAAAAACAATTGATTTTTCTAAATTCCCACTAATAATACAGCCTTCATTCACCATCGAATCTTTTACTAGAGCATCACAAGATATATATTGAGGTGGATGGTTTGGATTAACTGTATAAATTCTCCAATTATAATCAGATATATTTAATTTACTAGAATCATCCAATAAATCCATATTTGCTTCCCATAAACTCTGAACTGTTCCGACATCTTTCCAATACCCTTTAAATGGGTAGGCCACAACCTTTTTCTGTTTTTCTATTAATAAAGGAATAATATCTTTCCCAAAATCATGGGATGAATTTTTATTTAAATTATCCTCTTCTAATAATTCTTTTAATACTTTCCATTTGAAAATATAAATACCCATTGAGGCTAAATTATTCTTTGGATGTTTCGGCTTCTCCTCGAATTCAATGATATCCATTTCTTTATTTGTATTCATAATTCCAAACCTACTAGCTTCTTCCCACGCCACTTGAATAACAGAAATAGAAGCGTCTGCTTGTTTACTAATATGATATTCAAGCATCTCTTCATAATTCATTTTGTATATATGATCTCCTGATAAAATAAGAACATATTCTGGGTCATATTGAGACAAATAGTTTTGATTTTGATAAATGGCACTGGCTGTTCCTGTATACCATTTTACTTCAGATGATTCACTATACGGAGGCAAAACAGTTACCCCTCCATTAACACGGTCTAAGTCCCACGCACTACCTATTCCAATGTAAGAATTCAAAACCAACGGCTGATATTGCGTTAAAACTCCCACCGTTTCTATTCCAGAATTAGAGCAATTGCTTAAAGTAAAATCAATAATTCGATATTTTCCTCCAAAAGGAATTGCTGGCTTTGCTAGACTCTTTGTTAAAGAATATAGTCTACTCCCCTTTCCTCCTGCTAGAAGCATTGCGACGCACCGTTTCTTTGCCATTTCCCTTTCTCCCCTTCCGATGTTGAACTGGACGTAAAATGATCATACTAAAAGCTGGTATCGTTAATTGAACAGAATAAGGTTTTCCATGAAATTCTACTTTTTCTGCTTGTATTACTTTTTTATTTATATAATTAGCTCCACCAAATCTATCAGTGTCACTATTTAATATCTCTCGGAAAGAATTATTTAGAGGAACTCCCACCCTGTAATTTTCATATGTATGATAAGTAAAATTACAAATAACGACTAAATAATCCTCTTCTTTTTCAGCTTTACGTATAAAGGAGAATATGGACTGGTCTCTATTATTTACATCAATCCAATCAAAGCCCTCTCTCACATGATCCATTTGGTACAAAGGCTTAGATCTTTTGTAGATCTTTAATAATTCTTTCATATACTCATTTGCTTTTTGGTGCATCTCATAATCTAGCAACATCCAATCTAACTGTTCCTTATCTTTCCATTCTGCAAAGTGTGCAAATTCATTTCCCATAAATAATAATTTTTTTCCTGGATGTGCAATCATGTATCCTAAAAGAAGACGAAATTGAGCAAATTTTTGCCAATAGTCTCCTGGCATTTTATCTACTAAGGATTTTTTTCCATGAACAACTTCATCATGAGAAAATGGCAAAACAAAGTTTTCAGAAAATGCGTAATGTAGAGAAAAGGAAACCTTATCATGAACATGCTTTCTATTATCTGATTCAGTTTCCATATAAGTTAAAATATCGTTCATCCATCCCATATTCCATTTATAGTGGAAGCCTATTCCGCCATAATGGACTGGAGCAGTAACTTGTGGCCAATCAGTAGAATCTTCAGCAAACATCAATGCTGTCGGATCATATTGACATACTGTTTGATTAAGCTTTTGGAGGAAATCGATTCCATATTGATTTACACTGTTTTCATTTGAATTTGGCCAATAAATAATATTGGAAACAGCATCTACTCTAAATCCATCGACATGAAAATACTCCATCCAAAAAATAGCGTTTGAAATAAGAAAGCTCTGTACTTCTTTTTTTCCTAAGTCAAAATTTGCAGTTCCCCAAACATAATTCTCTCTATCTACAGGGGTGGCATAATCGAATTGACTTGTTCCGTCAAATTGGTATAATCCATGAGCATCCTTACAAAAATGGCCAGGAACCCAGTCTAAAATAACACCAAGTCCATGCTGATGACATTGATCGATTAAATACATTAAATCCTTCGGCTCTCCAAATCTGCTTGTTGCAGAATAATACCCTGTTCCTTGATAACCCCAAGATATATCAAGTGGATGTTCTACTAAAGGCAACATCTCTATATGTGTAAATCCTTGCCCAACAACATAAGGTATTAATTCATCGGCAAGTTCTCGATAGGAATAAAGATCTCCATTATCATGGATTTTCCAAGATCCTAGATGAACTTCATATATTGCTAGTGGTTCATTAAAATAATTCTTTTTTGCCTTTTTTTGTTTCCATTTTGCATCATTCCATTTATAGCCTTCCAATGAATAAACGATAGAAGCTGTATGAGGCCTTAATTCGGAGAAAAAAGCATATGGGTCAGCCTTAAGAAAAACTCTTCCATCAGATGCGATTAATTTATATTTATATATTGCACCTGTTAAATCCTCATTTACATTTAAAAGCCACACACCTTCGTTATTAATTCGCTCAAGGGAATAATCTTCACCATTCCAATTATTAAAATCCCCAACCAATTGAACACTAAGAGCATTTGGAGCCCATACACAAAAACTGGTGTAAACCTCTCCATTTTTATGATGAACATGGGAGCCAAATAACCTATAGCCCTCAAACAAGTTACCTTCATGAAATAAATGTAGTTGAAATTCTGTTGGATATACTGTCTCCACTGTCATCCTACTTTCTATTACAAATAATATTAAGTGACCAAACTTTACACTTTGTACATTTCAATTCCCTTTTTTCCCGTCTCCAAAACAATTTGCGACATTCCTTGCTAATATTGTACAAAGAAATAAAGGTGATTAATTTTAATATTCTATCAATAAAGTGTAAATCCTTTTTTGTTTTTAAAATTTTATGTTACTATAAAACTTTTTATGTTTAATTGACTAATTTAGATTGTGAATTTCTATCATAGATTTTCAATAATAAGAAATAATAAGAAGGATTTTTTTATAAGGAAGGTAAATTATGATGAGCAAAAGTGAAGAAGAATATCTTAAAGAGCAAACAGCGAAAGAAATCAATCCATTTTTTGAAGCTCCAGATCAAAAAATACTTGCTATTGATATGTTTAGGGGTCCCTATACTGGATTTCTTTCCGATTTTGATTTAAACAATCCGGGAAACAAATTGCTTACCAGTGAGGATAAATTGGAAGAAGACTTAAAACGGGGAAACTTTTAATAAAGTATAACTGCAATTCCCCATTCTTCTTCCATTTGGAGATTAGTGTCTAACTTATTCATTATTACAAGATAAACAAAAAACGGATAGCATATGCTATCCGTTTTTTTATGACCCGTACGGGATTCGAACCCGTGTTACCGCCGTGAAAGGGCGGTGTCTTAACCGCTTGA
>NZ_DALZDK010000015.1:0-5431 GCF_031978665.1 Niallia sp.
GTGGCGAACAGAAAGTGGTGTTCATAAGAGGGATGAAAACCAAAAGAACGAGGTGGCAAGCGGAAAGTGGCGCTCATCAAAGGCGGAACACACAAGTTAATGGCATATTTAACAAATCCAGCTACACAATAGCAGCTGGATTTTATTTTAACATGTTTAGCAAAAAACAAACTTAAAATCTACCAATTAATTTATATTAGAGTGAACCAGATAATACATTAAAATATCTTGCGTCTGGATGGGCAAACACCATTGCCGACACGGATGCTTCTGGTTCCATCATACATTCTTCAGATAAGGTTATGCCGATTTCTTCTGGTGAAAGCAGTCCAAATAACTTTTTCTGATCTTCTAATTCGGGACATGCTGGGTATCCAAATGAAAACCTTTGTCCTTGATATTTCGCTGCAAAACGTTCTTTCATCGTAAAGGTCGTTGGATCAGGGAATCCCCATCTATCTCTAATCTGACGATGGATTAATTCTGCAAGTCCTTCTGCTGTTTCTAATGCTAATGATTGCAGGGCGTGTGATTCGAGGAATCTTCCATCACGCTTTAGTTGTTCTGCTGCTTCTCGTATTCCAGTACCTGCTGTTACAGCAAAAAAGGCAACATAGTCCATTACGCCACTATCTACAGATTTCAAATAGTCGGCAAGACAGAGATTCGGTTCTCTTTCTTGTCTTGGGAAATCAAAGGTTTCCAGTCGCTTAGACTCGTCTTGTGGATCGTATATATAAATTTTATTCCCATCCGATTGAGCAGGATAAAAGCGATAAACAGCTTTTGGCTTAATCCAGTTATTCTGTTCCGCTTCCAGTAAAAGCTGTTCGATCATATCGTTTAATTGGATTGCTTTTTCGTCTTTTGCCTCTAATAAAACCTCTATTTTTCCTTTTAAACCAAGGTGATGTCCTAAAAGCATTTGTTTATTAATATATGGTTTAATATGACCAATTGTATAATTGGTCAATAAATGCTTTTTTGTATCCTGCGGTATAAAGACAGGTGCATCTGGATTAATCGTTTTTCTTTTAATCCCAGTGATTACAGGTTTTGTCGTTTCTTTAGTTGGTTGTGTTAAAAGTGCTTCTTTTTTCTTTTGATGTTCCTGTTTTAGTATAGTAAATTCATCTTCATTTGTTACTTGATTTGCAAGAGATAATCCATTCATGGCGTCTTTTGCGTATAATACCAATCCGTCATATTCTTTTGAGATTTTCGTATCGGTAAATTTTCTCGATAAGGCCGCGCCGCCGACTAAAATAGGGACATCAATACCAGCTTGTTTCATATCAGCTGCAGTTAAGACCATTTGTTGAGCAGATTTAACTAGCAGACCAGATAAGCCAACAATGTTTGGCTGTTCCTTTTTGATGGCAGAAACTAACTCTGCTGGCGGAACTTTAATACCTAAATCAATGACTTCGTATCCATTGTTAGACAGAATAATATCAACGAGATTTTTACCAATATCGTGAACGTCTCCTTTAACGGTAGCTAAGATGACTTTTCCCTTCGTTGAAGATGTTACGTTTTTGTCCATGAAACCTTCCAGATATGAAACAGAAACTTTCATCACTTCAGCACTTTGCAGCACTTCCGCTACGATTAATTGATTATCATTAAATAAACGACCGACTTCTTTCATTCCATCCATCAGCGGTCCATTAATAATATCTAATGGTGCGCTATAACTGGTCAGAGCGATTGCTAAATCATCAAGTAAGCCTTCTTTCGTTCCTTCTACGACATAATAGGCTAATCGTTCATCTAAAGTTAAATGTTCTAGCGAATTTATCTTTTCTTTTTTCTTATCACGATAAAAATCAGTGAAAACAGCTAGTGTTTCATCTGTAGTTTCAAATAATAGCTTTTCAGCTAACTCAATCTCTTCTTTACTAATGGAAGCAAATCTTTCTAGCTTTTCTGTATTGACAATAGCGTAGTCAAGTCCAGCTTGTGTACAGTGGTAAAGAAAGACACTATTTAATATTTCTCGACCGACAGGAGGGAGGCCAAAGGAAACATTGCTAATTCCGAGGATTGTCTGACCATCTGGACAAGCCTGTTTAATTTGTTTGATACCTTCCACTGTTGCTTTAGCTGATCCAATATATTGCTCATCACCAGTGCCTACTGGGAAAACAAGTGGGTCAAAAATAATATCTTTACCACTAATGTTATATTTCTTCGTTAATAATTCATAAGAACGTTTCGCGATATCTAGCTTTTTTTCTACAGTAACTCCCATGCCTTCTTCATCAATGGTTCCTACAACAACGGAGGCGCCATATTTGTGGATGAGAGGGACAATTGCTTGAAATCTTTCTTCACCATCTTCTAAATTAATACTATTAATAATCGCCTTTCCCTGTGAATAGGAAAGGGCTTTTTCGATTACATTTTCATCAGTGGAGTCGATAACGAGCGGAACCTTTACTTTTTTAACAACTTCTTTCATGAAAAGTTCCATATCCTGTAATTCATCTCTGTCTGGATCAGCTAAGCATATATCGATAACATGTGCGCCACCTTTAACTTGAGCTCTTGCAATCTCTGATGCTTCTTCAAATTTCCCCTCATTTATTAATCGTTTAAATTTACGAGAACCAATGACATTGGTTCGTTCCCCAACCATAATCGGTCTTAAAGTAGGATCATCATAAATAAAGGGCTCAATCCCTGAAACCATATGATGGTTTGTTTCGACCACTTTACGAGGTGCAATTTCTTTCATTTTATCGGCGATTGCTCGTATATGCTCTGGAGTTGTCCCACAGCATCCTCCCACAATATTGAGCCAGCCCTCATTTGCAAACCCACTAAGCTTATTAGCGAGAGAGGATGCCGTTTCATGATAATGTCCTTCTTCGTCAGGTAAACCAGCATTAGGGTAGCAGCTAACTGCAAATTTTGAAAGACCAGAAAGGGAGCGAATATGATCCTGCATAAACTCAGGTCCTGTCGCACAGTTTAATCCGATTGCAATGGGATTCATATGTTCAATGGAAATGTAAAAGGCTTCAATAGATTGTCCAGCCAGTGTTGTTCCCATAGGTTCAATCGTGCCTGAAATCATTAAGGGTAATTCTTTTCCTGTTTTTGCAAAGGCCTGTTTAATACCGAGGAAACCAGCCTTCACATTTAACATGTCTTGACTTGTTTCAAGGAGGAGGATATCAACACCTCCATCGATTAAACCTATTGCTTGCTCTTCATAGGAAGCAATGAGCTCCTCGAATGTTGTTCCACCTGTTACACTTAATGTTTTTGTTGTTGGTCCCATTGCACCAGCCACAAATCGTGGCCATTCAGGTGTAGAATATTTTATTGCTGCTTCTTTAGCGAGCTTTGCAGCGGTAACATTTAATTTGTAAGCAAGATGTCCTAGATGGTATTCATCTAGGACAATTTTAGTCGCACCGAATGTATTTGTTTCAATGATATCAGCGCCAGCTTCAAGATAGGCATCATGAATTTTGGAAATAATATCTGGTCTTGTTATAGTAAGATTTTCATTACATCCATCTAATTCTTCGCCCCCGAAATCGGCTGCTGTTAAATCCTCCCGTTGGAGCATGGTTCCCATTGCACCGTCCATAATGAGGATTTTTTGTTTGAGCTTATCAGCTAATGATGTTTGTTGCATCGTTTTTCCTCCTAGTTGCAGCAGTTCGTAATTTCGTATAGCGAGCTAATTCTACTGAAAGCTCATATTTTAAAAACGGTGTTATTAAGTAGATACCGTTAAAGTAAGTGGATGCGGTATCGATTAGAGACTTTGTAATTTTTAATCCTTCTTGCATTGCTTTTTCTGGATTGTCTTTTAATTGTGCCATTGAATGACGAATAGAATCATCAATTTTTATACCAGGCACTTCATTATGCAAAAATTCTGCATTATTACTGCTTGTCAAGGGCATTAGACCGATATAAATTGGTTTATCAATATGTTTAGTTGCTTCATATAATTCAATTATTTTATCTTCTGAATAAATAGGCTGTGTGATGATATAATCTGCCCCGCATGCGATTTTTTTCTCAAGCCTTTTCACAGCTTTATCCACTTGGCGGACATTTGGATTAAATGCTGCAGAAACAGAAAAAGCTGTCTTCTGTCCTAGATTTTTTCCAGAGAAGGAAAGACCTTCATTTAACTGCTTAATCATGGAAATTAAATCAAAGGAAGTCATATCATAAACAGAAGAAGCACCAGGGAAATCGCCTACTCGGGCAGGATCCCCTGTAATCGCCAATACATCATGAAGTCCTAATGTATGCAATCCCATTAAATGAGATTGTAATCCAATGATATTTCGGTCGCGGCAAGCAATATGAATAAGGGGACGCAAGCCGATATTTTGCTTTACTAATGTACCGATTGCTGTATTGGATATACGAGCAGATGCTAAGCTGTTGTCTGCAAGAGTGATGGCATCAATGCCTTCTTCTTTTAGTTTTTTTGCTCCTTCAAAAAAACGGGTCGTATCCAGTTTTCTTGGCGGATCTAATTCTACAATAACCGAAGCTCTTTCTTTTACGATTTCCTCCAAAGGTGTATATTCCCTAGTAGGGGAATGAAGGATAATAGAGTCAACGACTGCTTTATTTGCTGGAACAGCCTTTTCGATAATAGGGGAAGTATTCTTCAATGCTTCCGCAAAATTTTTGATATGCTCAGGCGTTGTTCCACAGCATCCACCTAATAGGCGAACACCTTGTTTGCGGAATTCTTCAGCTGACTTTCGGAAATATTCTGCGTTATCTTTATATTCGAATTTTCCGTCAATATATGTTGGCAAACTCGCATTTGGATAGGCCGATATATAGGCATCCTTTGGTAATGGAATCTGTTCTAGTGATGCGATCATATGATGCGGACCTAATCTGCAATTCAAGCCGATAACATCTGCCCCTAAGCTTTCTAATCTGTCAAAAGCAGTGCTAAGAGGGGATTGATTCTGCAACACGCCAATTTCATGAATAGAAAGCTGTGCAATAACTGGAATAGTCGTTTCTTTTTTGGCAATTTGTAATACTGTTTCTAATTCATCTAAATCATAATACGTTTCTAATAGTATTCCATCAACACCTTCTAATAACAAACAATAAAGCTGTTCTCGAAAACTTCGTTTTAATTCTTCTAAACTAATTGCCTGGGGTTTTATTCCTCTGTTCCCGCCAATTGTACCTAAAATATTTACATGCTTATCTTTGGCAGCTTTTTTGGCAATTTTAACGGCTGCACTGTTTATTTCCTTTACGCTATCTTCAAGGCCATATCTTTGTAGCTTTAAATAGTTGGCAGCATATGTATTTGTTTGGATGACATCTGCTCCTGCATGGATATATGCTTGATGCACCTGTTGAATTTGTTCATGATGCGAAAGATTTAATGCTTCAAAGCATGTGTCCTTCCCATAAGAAT
>NZ_DALZDK010000015.1:5441-8171 GCF_031978665.1 Niallia sp.
CGCCTATTAAAATTTCATTTTTTAGTCTGTCAAGAAAACTCATCATAATCCTCCGTTAAATATAATGTAGCTCCGCCGTTTTTTTGAGAGCTGCCTCGAAATCATTGATCAAATCTTGTGGATTTTCAAGTCCTACTGAAAGGCGAAGAAGGGAGTCTGTAATCCCTCGTTCTGCTCTTGCAACGGGGCCCATCGCAGCATGGGACATTTTTGCCGGATACGAAAGAATGGACTCTACTGCACCTAGGCTTACTGCAAATACAGGAAGTTTCACATGTTCAACAAATGTACGCATTGCATCTTCTGAATATAATTCAAAGGAGAAGACTGCACCTGGATTTAGTGCTTGTTTCTTTTGAATATTATATTGTGGATGATCTTCAAAGCCAGGATAATGCACTTTCTTAATCAATGGGTGGTTCTGTAAATGTTCTGCAATTACTCTTGCGCCATCACTTGAATGCTTCATGCGTACATGCAATGTCTTAATTCCTCTAAGTAATAACCAACAATCCTGAACACCAAGTACTGCACCAAAGGAATTTTGTAAATAGCCGATTTGGTTTGCAAGCTCTTCATCTTTTACTACAGCAACACCGGCAATAACATCACTATGTCCAGACAGGAATTTAGTCGCACTATGAAGGACAATATCTGCTCCTAATGTCAACGGTTTTTGTAAAGCAGGCGTTAAAAAGGTATTATCTACAAAAGTTAATGCATGATATTTTTTTGCAAGTAGGCTAATCGCTTCAATATCTGTTACTTTTAGCAAGGGATTAGATGGAGTTTCTACATAAAATACCTTCGTATTTGGTAACACTGCGGCTTCGACTTCCTCTAAATTGGTCATATCTACAAAGGTATGATCAATCCCAAAACGATTTAAAACAGTTGTAACCATGCGGTAGGTTCCGCCATATACGTCTTCCGAAATAACAACATGGTCACCTTGTGATAATAAGAGGAAGGCGGTTGAGATGGCGGCCATTCCTGAAGAAAAGGCAAAGCCATGTGTACCATCTTCAAGCTCTGCAACAACTTCTTCTAATGCTTCTCTTGTTGGATTCAAACTTCTGCTATAATCATATTTTCCAAATTCATCAATATCCTTTTGGTGGAAGGTAGAAGCGTGCTGAATTGGCACGCTAACTGCTCCTGTTTCTGGGTCGAATTTATGTTTATTATGAAGTAATTTCGTTTCAAATGTATACGGTGTACTCATATTGTTACCTCCTTCGCAATTCCCTTTGCAATAGAAAAAGCTTTATCCAGATCTTTTATTAAATCATTTGCGTTCTCAATACCAACAGAAAAACGCAGCAGTCGGTTATCAACACCAGTTTCTAATCTGACTTCCAATGGAATATCCGCATGGGTTTGAGTAGCTGGATACGTAATAAAGCTCTCCACACCACCTAGGCTTTCCGCAAAAGAGATAAGGGTTAAATTTTGTAAAAATGGATTAACCCAAGATTCGTTTTGAATTCTAAAGGAGATCATTCCACCTCGACCGGGATATAGAACATCGACTACAGCTTCATGCTCTTGAAGGAAAGAAGACAGTATTTTCGCATTTTCTTCATGTTTCTCCATTCTTAATGCTAATGTCTTCATTCCTCTCATTAACAACCAAGAATCAAAGGGACTTAAAACAGCACCAGCTGAGTTATGGTGTAAGGCAAGCTCATTACAAAGCTCTTCTCCTTTTGCAACAATAAGACCGGCAAGGACATCATTATGCCCACCTAAATACTTTGTCGCACTGTGGATGACAATATCAGCACCTAGGCGAATCGGCTGTTGAATGATTGGAGTATAAAAAGTATTGTCTACAATAAGCAGAATATTGTGTTCTTTTGCGATGGAGGCAACCACAG
Source organism: Niallia sp. (assembly GCF_031978665.1). NCBI lineage: Bacteria > Bacillati > Bacillota > Bacilli > Caryophanales > Bacillaceae > Niallia > Niallia sp. Next base: position 7,322 of record NZ_DALZDK010000015.1, read on the forward strand.
AAATATCCGTTTGTTCCATTAAAGGATTCGTAGGAGTTTCAAGGAAGATTGCTTTTGTATTAGGGGAAATAGCCGCACGCACAGCATCCGTATCTGAGGTATTAACGTACGTACATCGTAGGCCCCATTTTTTATAACCTTGCTCTAACAGACGGTATGTGCCACCATATAAATCTTTGGAAATAATCCACTCATCACCGCTTTGGAAAAGGGAAAGAATTGTTTGGATTGCAGCCATTCCGGAACTACAAGCAAAGCCACGATCTCCGTCTTCTAAATCAGCAATAGCTTTTTCTAATATTTCTCGAGTAGGATTTCCTGTACGAGTGTAATCATAACCTGTTGACTCTCCAATACCTGCATGACGATATGCAGTTGAGAAATAAACAGGTGGATTTACTGCCCCTGTTGCTGTTTCGCTTCTATTTCCAATTTGCGCCAATTTTGTCTCTAAACTATACATTCTATAACTCTCCTATTCTAATAAATGGAATTTTTATATATGATTAGTACAAATCAAGAAGGAGAGGAAGAAAAATGCCATGAAAAAAGTCTTCTTCGTTTATAAGAAGAAGACTTTGATTATTTAATGGTCATTCTTCTTATCTTTCAAGCCATTATGCTTGATGGAATTAGCACCTTTTCAGTATTTCGTAAGCTACTGAAGGTTGCTGAGGTTTCTTCGGGCCATTCCCTCTACCTCTCTTGATAAGAATTACTTATGTAATTGACTATTAATTTACTATATATTTTAAAAGTTAGCAACAATTATTTTTTATTTCTGAAAAGATTCTATATTCTTCTTATTATAAATAAGTTAAAAAATCAGCTTATATTTCTTCTATAAGTT
>NZ_DALZDK010000015.1:8181-34664 GCF_031978665.1 Niallia sp.
ACGTCTAGCTCTTGATCTGGATCAGCTTTCGTATAAATTCTTGCCTTTTTCGTTTTTTCATCCACATTTTGGATAATTACTCTTTCCCCCTGATAACTAACATCAACAATTTCCGCAGCATTCATAATTTCAATCGCACGTCCAATATTCAATGTTAAACCTCCTAAAGATTCCTTATAATTCTTTGAGCTTACACAATAATTTAAACATTTTTCTTCGATTATGTTGTACGTATAAATAGATACGTTTCATTTCACTTTAGAACACTTTTTCCCTCAGGAGACAGATTTATTTTGCTACATTCTCGGTTTTTAATATTGTCTGTTTTCTAAAAGATTTTTTTAAAATAGGAAAAATTATTCAAGTGCTGGTAATAGTAACTTTACTTTACGAAATGGCAATAAATAAAGTTGTTTTCATAATCATAGCTTTTGAAAAATTAGTCTATAGAACGAAATAATTCTATTTTTATAATGGCTGAATTCCTTAAAATTTATGCCTAATTTTTTCTTCTCATCAAATTTTAATGTTTCTTTCATGCTTTTTTACAAAAGGAGGTATACCATTTGGTTTATTCATTTAAGCATATTGAAAAAGATTTTTAACTTATTAACTTAAGTAAAACTAGTTGCTTAAAAAAGCTAAGTAGGGGGTAAAGAATAAATCTTATCTTTACACTCAGCACAAGTTCAAATGTAAAGGAGAGAGGAAATATGCATTTTCTTCGTATTGCAATGATCGTATTTAGTTCCGTAACTGCTGCATCTTTATTCGGATTTCAATTGGTAGAAATGACACATGCAATTATGGATTCTATGTTTTCAAAAGATTAATCAATTGTTGTTTCAGTAAATTTTGGATATCATGCTTCTAACATGATAAAATAAGATATCTTAAGGCAAGTTAAAGCTGTTTTGTTGAAATTTCTTTTCTAATCAAATTTCAACATTCCGCTTAACGATGCCTATGTACATTAGAGAGCGTGATATGATGAAAAAAGTTTTGATTATTGAAGATGAAAAAAATCTATCGAGATTTATCGAATTAGAATTAACGTATGAAGGATATAAAACAGAGGTTTGTTCAGATGGTAGAAGCGGTCTTCAAAAAGCATTAGAGGAAGATTGGGATATCATTTTATTAGATCTCATGCTACCTGAATTAAATGGAATTGAGGTATGCAGAAGGCTCCGGCAAACAAAAAATACCCCAATATTAATGATAACAGCACGAGATAGTGTTCTAGATAGAGTATCCGGATTAGATAGCGGAGCAGATGATTATTTAATCAAGCCCTTTGCAATCGAGGAGCTCCTTGCTAGAATTCGTGCCTTGTTTCGTAGAATCGATCCACAAACTAATCCTTCCAATCAAGTATTGACAAAGTTAACATACAAAGATATTACCCTTGAGGTCGAATCGCATATTGCTAAAAAGGGCGAAGAGATTCTGTCCTTAACGAAAAGAGAGTACGATTTACTCTATATGTTTATGACTAATATTAATATCGTCTTATCGAGAGATGTTTTGTTAGAAAAAATATGGGGATATGAATCAGAAGTAGAAACAAATGTGATTGATGTATATGTCAGGTATTTAAGAAACAAGCTTGATCCAACGGGACAAGAAGTATATATAGAAACGGTCAGAGGAATAGGATATGTGATGAGATGAAATTTATAAAAAAAATATCTCTTTTACCTTGGAAGTGGAAATTAACACTTGGATTATCCTTCAGCATTTTTTTAACTTATTCTATTTTTTCTTTTTTTGAATTTCATACTGTTTCTTCTTGGTTATTAAGTCAGGAAGAAACGGATATGAAACAAGCGATGAAGCAAGTAATCCAACAATTAACCTTGCAGGAAAAAGAGCTTTCGGAAGAAGCACTTGAGGATAAAGTATCCTTATTGGAAAAATTGAATAATAATAATCAGCTTATTCGTGTACTTAATGAAGATGGACAGGCAGTTCTTTCTGATATGAATGGTGATTTCCCCATTATTGAGCCAAATCGGTTATACAATGACGAACAATTTCATTATATTTCTATTGGTGATCAGAACTCATTAGTTTACAGTAAGGAAATACAAATGCCAGTATTTAATGGACGAGTGGAAATTATAAGATCTCTGCAATCCTTCGATAAGGTTCGTGAGCATTTACGCTTTGCTATGACGATGTTTGCGCTCGCAGCTTTGTTAATAAGCGGCCTGATTGGTTATTTCATTTCCTATTTATTATTGAGACCAGTCAATTCCATGACGAAAACAATGAAAAAAATTAAAAATACAGGTTTTAAGGAACGAATGCCAGTCTATCCTCAAAAAGATGAAATTTCCGATTTAACGATTATTTTTAATGAGATGATGGATGTGATTGAACAGTCTTTTCAGCAGCAAAAACAATTTATTGAAGACGCTTCCCATGAACTTAGAACACCAGTTTCTGTGTTAGAAGGCCATCTATCCATGCTAAATAGATGGGGGAAAAATAATCAGGATATTTTGGAAGAATCGCTTCAGGCTTCTACTGAGGAAGTCACAAGATTAAAAAAATTGATTATCAGTTTATTAGATTTATCAAGATTAGAACAAAATAGAGTAGAATCAGACTTAACACCTGAAAGGGTAAAATGGTTATTAGAACACACAATCCGAGATTTTACAATGCTTCATCAAGATTTCAGCTTTCAAATAAAGCTTGATTCTCTAAACCTTTATAAAGTGTCTGAACAGCATTTACAACAAATTACAACTATATTACTGGATAATGCGGTGAAATACTCTGTCCAAGAAAAAAATATTTTTCTTCATACTTTCGAAACAGACCATCATTTTGTCCTTGAAATTAGCGATCGGGGAATCGGAATTCCAAAAGAGGACATCGATAAGGTGTTTGATCGATTTTATCGAGTGGATAAAGCAAGAAGTAGAGAGCAGGGTGGCACTGGCCTTGGTTTGGCGATTGCCAAGAAAATTGTCGGATTGTATAAAGGAACAATTGAAATAAAAAGTAAAGTTGGTCAAGGGACAAAAGTCATTGTTCGCTTTCTTATATAGGAAAAAAGGAAGTTCTACCTTAAATGAAGACAAGGTTAGGACTTCCTTTTTCCTTTGTCATGTAATGACAATCAGTGCATAAGATACTTGTAAGATTGTTTTTTTTCCGAAGATAGATGCGATAAAAAATATTTTTAATTTTTTTACTATAAAAATGTGTAAAACTTTTGAAGCTGCAATTAAACCATGATAGAATAGTAATGTAAACGTTTTAAAAAAGTTTTTTCACTAGAAGGTGTATTGTGCAATAGCAAAGGGAAGATAAAAATGATATTAAAAGTGGTGGAGGGAAATTTTCATGGAGAAGCCATCTGATGGTACAGTCTCATACCAACCAAAGTTTTACGGGCCAAACTTAGGGCTTGTAATGGAGCTTTATGAGCAATATGTTCAAGATCCAAATTCAGTTGATGAAGAAATGAAAAAGCACTTTGATCAATGGGGCCCCCCTATTGAGAACCAAGAACAAACTAGCACAAGTCATTTATCTCTACAATCCGAAGTTCAAGTTGAAAAAATTATTGCGGCAGTTACATTGGTGAATAAGATTAGAGCGTATGGACATTTAGCAGCGGATATTTATCCTTTAAATGATCATAGACGGGAATATGATTTATTTGAACTTTCTCGCTTTAATCTTACAAAAGAGGATTTAGAAAAAATACCAGCTTCGTTAATTTGCCCAGATGCACCAAAGCATGTGAAAAATGGTTATGAGGCTGTTCAGTATTTAAAAGATATTTATACGAAGACAATTGCATTTGAATACTATCATGTTAATGATATTGAAGAAAAGAATTGGCTTCAGGCAAAAGTGGAATCAGGCAGTCTAAAGCCAGCATGTCATAAAGAATTAAAGAAAAAGCTATTAAAACGAGTAATAGAAGTAGAAGAATTTGAAAGTTTTTTACATAGAACGTATGTCGGTCAAAAGAGATTTTCCATTGAAGGTCTTGATGCAATGGTACCGATGATTGATGAAATTATTTCGGAATCGGTCATAAATGGCGCGCAAAATATCAATATTGGTATGGCACACAGAGGGCGATTAAATGTTTTGGCACATGTATTAGAGAAGCCTTATGAAATGATCTTTTCTGAATTTCAGCATGCTCCTAATAAACAATTAGTTCCTTCAGAAGGCTCAATTGGTATTAGCTTCGGATGGACAGGAGATGTTAAGTATCATTTAGGACTAGATAGACAAATTAAGGCAAATAATGTATCGAATGTCCGCTTAACACTTGCTAATAATCCAAGTCATCTTGAATTTGTCGGTGCGGTAGTAGAAGGATTCACACGTGCATCACAGGATGATAGAACGAAACCTGGCTTTCCAGAAGAGGATTCTAATAAGTCTCTAGCTCTCTTAATACATGGGGATGCAGCTTTTCCAGGTCAAGGGATTGTTTCTGAGACATTAAATTTAACAGGTTTAAAGGGCTATCGTACTGGCGGAACCATTCATATTATTGCAAATAATACAATAGGATTTACAACGGAATCTACTGATTCCAGGTCTACTCGATATGCTAGTGATTTAGCAAAAGGATTTGAAATTCCAATTATTCATGTCAACGCTGATGATCCAGAGGCTTGTATTAAAGCAGCGAAGCTCGCATGTGAATATAGAGCAACGTTTAAAAAGGATTTTTTAATCGATTTAATCGGGTATAGAAGATATGGCCATAATGAAATGGATGAACCAATGACAACCAATCCATTAATGTACAAGTTAATTCATGATCATCCGACTATTACTAAGTTATATGGTGAAAAGCTAGTAATGGAAAACGTTATTCAAGAAAATGATGTTAAGGAAATGAGAGAAGAAGTGATTGGCAAATTAAAAGAAGCACATGAAAGAGTGCCGAAGCAGCATGAGGATCCAATCATAACCAATCCACCTAATTCTGTGGAACGACAATTACCGAAAATAAATACAGCTGTTCCGATTGAACAATTAAAACAAATTAATAAAGAGTTGCTCTCTTATCCTCCTCAATTTCAAATTTTTGATAAATTAGGAAAGGTTTTAAAAAGAAGAAATGATGCATTAGAGGGTGACGGTAAAATCGATTGGTCATTAGCAGAAACGCTAGCTTTTGCTACAATATTAGAGGATGGAACACCTATTCGCCTTTCTGGTCAAGATTCAGAACGTGGTACATTTGCACATCGCAATATTATGCTTCATGACCATTTGACAGGAGAGCAGTATTCTCCGTTGCATACTTTATCAACTGCAAAGGCTTCCTTCGCTGTTCATAATAGTCCATTGTCAGAAGGTTCCGTCTTAGGATTTGAGTACGGTTACAATGTCCATGCGCCAGAGACGCTAGTGTTATGGGAAGCACAATTTGGCGATTTTGCAAATGCTGCTCAAGTTATGTTTGACCAATTTATTGCAGCAGGGAGAGCAAAATGGGGACAAAAATCTGGGTTAGTTATGCTGCTTCCACATGGCTATGAAGGGCAAGGACCAGAGCATTCAAGTGCTAGATTAGAACGGTTCTTAATTTTAGCAGCAGAAAATAACTGGACTGTGGCAAATTTATCATCTTCTGCTCAATACTTTCATATTTTAAGAAGACAGGCAGCGATTCTTAAAAAAGAAGAAGTGCGCCCACTGGTTATTATGACGCCAAAGAGCTTATTACGTAATCCGGAAGTTGCTTCAAGTGGATTAGAATTCAACGATGGTGCGTTCCAATCTATTTTAGAAGTCGAAAATGCAAATGAAAATCTAGAAGCTGTTACTCGTTTAGTTCTCTCAACAGGAAAAATCTCAATTGATTTGAATCAAGGATATAAAAAACTTGTAAACTCTGAGGCGATTCATCTTGCGAGAGTAGAAGAGATTTATCCTTTCCCAGAAGAGAGACTAGCAGAAATAATCCAACGTTTTCCTAATTTAAAAGAGATTGTTTGGGTACAAGAAGAACCAAAAAATATGGGGGCATGGAGTTTTATGGAACCAAGAATTAGAAAATTAATTCCAAGCTCTATTTCCTTACAATATGTTGGTAGAAGAAGAAGATCTAGTCCTGCTGAAGGGGATCCAAATGTTCATCGTAAAGATCAAGCAAGAATTGTAAATGAAGCATTGACTATGGAATGAATTGAGGGGGAAAATTAAAATGGCAGAGATTAAAGTACCAGAACTAGCTGAGTCAATTACAGAAGGAACGGTTGCGCAATGGTTAAAGAAAACAGGGGAATACGTGGAAAAGGGCGACTATATTGTTGAACTAGAAACAGATAAGGTAAATGTCGAAATTATTTCTGAAGAAAGTGGTGTTATTCAGGAGTTAAAAGCAAATGAAGGAGACACCGTACAAGTTGGAGAAACAATTGCGATTGTAAATGCTCAAGGAGCAATTGAGCAACCAAAGGCAGCTGAAGTAGTTGAAGAAAAAACAGTAGTAGAAGGAAAACCGGAATCTCCAAAAGTAGAACAGCCTAAGGTGCAAGAAAACGTATCGGGTACGAAGCAAAGTCCGATTGCTTCTCCAGCAGCTCGTAAATTAGCTCGAGAACGAGGAATTGATTTGTCTAATGTTCAAACAAATGACCCATTAGGAAGAGTCAGAGCTCAGGACGTAGCGGCATACGAGCAAAAGCCAGCATCATCAGCTCCGACACAGCAAGCTCCTGCTCCAAAAACAGAAAAAGCAGCTCCTGTTGTTGAAACAGATAATCGAGTAGAAAGAGTCAGAATGACGAGAAGAAGACAAACCATTGCTAATCGTTTATTAGAGGTTAAACAAAATACAGCAATGCTGACTACTTTTAATGAAGTAGATATGACAAATGTTATGGCGCTTAGAAATCGTCGTAAAGACGCATTCCAAAAAGAGAATGATGTAAAGCTTGGTTTTATGTCTTTCTTCACAAAAGCTGTAGTAGCAGCTTTAAAGAAAGCACCTCTCTTAAATGCAGAAATTCAAGGTGATCAAATTGTTTTAAAGAAATATTATGATATCGGTATTGCTGTATCAACTGACGAAGGGCTTGTTGTACCAGTCTTAAGAGATGCCGATCGTAAAAACTTTGCAGAGATTGAAGGAGAAATTTTAGATTTTGCTAGTAAAGCAAGAAGCAATAAACTTTCCTTAAGCGATTTACAAGGTGGCACCTTTACCATTACAAATGGTGGTGTGTTTGGGTCCTTGTTATCCACTCCAATCCTTAACGGACCACAGGTTGGAATTTTAGGAATGCACAAAATTCAGCTGCGACCTGTTGCAATCGATGCAGAAAGAATGGAAAATCGTCCGATGATGTACCTGGCATTGTCCTATGATCATCGCATTATTGATGGGAAAGAAGCAGTTACCTTCTTAGCCCGAGTTAAAGCATTACTAGAAGATCCAGAATCCTTATTGTTTGAAGCTTAATAATTGATTACTATTAATACAGGGGTTTCTAACATAAGAAACTCCCTGTATTATTTTTATGTTTGTATTACTGTTCCTGTTTTTTTCAATCCGCTAGTTGAATGAAGAAAGGAGTATATCATGAAAGAAACAGTTCTAGTTTTTGTATATGGTTCCTTGCTCAAAGGAGAAGTGAATCATTATATGCTGTCTAATTATTCTTGTGTTGCGGAGGATGTCTGGATATACGGTAGATTATATGATGCTAGCTTAGAATATCCCTTTTTAATTATAGATGACCATAAAAAAGTATTTGGTGAATTATACGTAGTCCCAGTAGAAGAATTGCCAGTACTTGATGAATTTGAAGATTATGAACCGGATGGAAAGGATAATCTCTATGAACGAAAGACAGTAACAGTGTATAAGAACAGCACTTCTTGGCAGGCGTTTGTCTATATCTGTATTCAAGAAAAAATGTTAGTAAATGAGATAACAGAGGGAAGTTGGCGAGCGTATCGAAACAATCCATCATAAAAAATATTTGTAATATAATAATCTTTTGGTTTAATGGACCGTTTTTCTGTGGTATAGAATAGTATCGACACCATAGAAAGAAGGTCATAGCATGTATATTCAAGAACATAATAATTTATATGTTATCAAGTATGATCATACATCCTATTATGCAATGGATTTCAAACGCTTAGATTGGATTAACGGCGTTTGCTATGTGACTTTTCTACAAGCAGACACAGGAAAATGGTTTACTTTTGAAAGAAATAAGATCACATGGATGGCAAAGGAAAAAGTGAATTTAGTTTCATAAGGAGAACATGTTGCACTATGTATCGGTTTCCCTTTATACTAGGATAGTACTAGAATGAAAGGAGCAAAGAAATGATACATCAAAATTGGGAAAATAAACAATCCATTAAAAAAGTAAAGTGTATACATACCGATGCAAGCAAATACATTGTTAATAGAGTATTAACAGTAGGAAAAGAATACGAAGTAAAGAACGAAACAGAGGAGTTTTACTTCGTCATTGATAATTCAGGTAAAGTCGGCGGTTTCTACAAGGATTACTTTCAAACAATATAAGAACACAGGATGTCTCAAATGATTATACCAGTTGTGTAAAGAGGGGATGAAATCGAAAGAAGCTGTTCCCTCCTATACATAACTATGATCATAAAAGACATCTTTTTTGTATTTACCATGTATGTACTATTACTTAAATAGTTGATTAATAGGAAAAAGGATGAATAGTAAATGAGTTATATTTATGTCGGGCTAGGCGGTGTGATAGGGAGTATAATAAGATATCTAGTTGGACAATTTCCTTTTCCACACGAATTCCCATTACAGACACTGGTAATTAATATCATTGGTTCTTTCCTTTTGGGGTGGTTCACCAGCGCAATTATCAAAAAACAAAGGATCAAATCAGAATTTGCAACGGCTATTGGAACAGGAATGATTGGCTCATTTACAACCCTATCAACACTTAGTATGGATACTGTAAATTTAATAACTGCAGGGAGTTATTTGCTTGCATGTGAGTATGTGCTTGGCAGTGCTATATTTGGGTTTGTTTTTGCATCAATGGGCTTGAAATTGGGAGAAAGAAAGTGGAGTAGATCCAATGCTTAATAACCTACTATTTATCGGGCTTGGTGGTTTCCTTGGAGCCATCAGCCGGTTTACGCTTATAAACGAATTGAAAAAAAGAATTCATATGGCTGTGCCATATCCAACTATGATTGTAAATATTAGCGGTTCCTTCCTATTAGGACTAATAGTAGGCTTGAAGGTGTATACTAGTGTGTATTTTTTATTAGCTGTTGGCTTCTTAGGAGCATATACAACCTTTTCAACCTTTGCTGTTGAGGCTGTAACCTTGCTGCGCTCAAAGAAAAAAGGAAGTTTTTTTATCTATATTTTAGGAACCTTTTTAGGTGGGATTCTTTTCTGCTTAGCAGGATGGGAAATAGCTTTACTCTTATAAGAAAAAGGTGTTGCTAAATAATGAACTTAAAAAGGACAAATTTCACAAAAAGCTATTCGTGAAATTTGTCCTTTATTATTATTTCTCTGTAACTACTTTTGCATTATTCGGTTGAGGAGGATATAGCTTTCTTCCTAGCATAGATTGGAAGATAAGGAATATACCACCGACTGTCCAATAAAGAGGTAAAGCCGCCGGTGCATTTAAAGATACCATGACAATCATTATAGGTGAAAGAAGTCCCATAATACGCATTTGTTTTTGCTGCTCTTGTGTCATTGTACTTTGTGATACTCTAAACTGCAGATAATATACGATTCCTGCTAATGCAGTTAAGATAAGGTCGGAATGACCTAAATTAAACCATAAGAAGGAATGTGCAGCGATTTCTTGGGAACCACGAATCGCATAATAGAACCCCATTAGAATCGGCATTTGAATCAGCATAGGAAGACAACCAATATTCAAAGGATTAATGTTATTCTTTTTGTATAAATCCATCATTTCCATTTGAAGTTTTTGTTGTTCTTTTTGATCTTTAGTGCTTTTTATTTTTTTCTGGATGGCGTCCATTTCAGGTTTAATCATTTCCATCTTTACTTTCATTTGCTGCTGATTTTTATATTGTTTCAGCATTAATGGCATGAGGACTAAACGGATAACTAGTGTAATCAGAATAATCGCAAGACCATAACTGCCAACAAAGACATCAGCCGTCCCATGAATAATAGTGATGAAAGGTTCTACAAATATTTTATGGAAAAACCCATCATTCTTTCCAGTTGTGGATGTTGAACAAGCACTTAAAAGAAAAGTTGATAAACCTAATAGCATAATTAATAAAGTATTTCTAGATAATTTCTTCAATATAATTCCTCCAAATTGTTAGTTGATTTTTAGATAACAATGGAGGAATTTGGTTTCTCAGGATCATCGTGAGAGCTCTCTATTCTTTTACGGATATTTTTAACAATCCAGTGCAAAATAGGAGTATTATATTTTTGAACATTCATATTTATCGTTGTGATCGAAATATCTAAAGACAAACGCTGTTCTGTAGCAAAGAACTCCTGTTGAACCGTTGTCTTTATATTCCAATCCCATAAATATTTCAGTACTAGACCTACTAAAAACGTATAATAAACCGTTTGATAACTAGGAAAAAACGTAAAGTCTAATAATAAATCAATCATTTATACACCTCATTATTAGTGAACAATAAAATTATATCGAAAGCTGTGATGAAAAGCAATTTGCAACTGGGAATATAGTAGAATTTTAAAGAGAATAAGAAAGTTTTATGACAATTATTGAAGTAATTTCTTCTCATATATCTGGCAAGAAGAAATGCATATTTTAATAAAATCAGAAGAATTAAGTATTTACAATAGGAAAAAATAAAATGAATGGTATAATAAAGGATAGTTTAAATATAATTCAAAGTGTTTTCTAAAAATAAGGTTTGCAACTAACTGAAATGTAATGGGATCTTTTGAGACGATATGTGAGATATCTTCTAAAAAATGTAGGAGAAATCAATCCTTTGAAGAAATTATCTTCCTTATTCAGGTAGAAATAAACTGTGCGAAATCGTCTTAAAACATTTGGTGAAAAATAAAGGGGGGATTTAATGAAAGCTCTAATTAATATTGATTACACCTTTGACTTTGTAGAAGGCAATCTACCATGCGGAGAACCTGGCATTGCGATAGAAAAAGAAATAGTGAAAATAACACAGAATTTTATCGAAAATGGAGACTATACCGTGTTTGCAATCGATTTGCATACGTTAGATGATCCATATCATCCAGAGTCTAAGCTTTTCCCACCTCATAATCTAGCTGGAACAAAGGGAAGAGATTTGTATGGAAAGCTTCAAAAAATATATGAGATCCATAAAGATTTAACCAATGTTTATTGGATGGATAAGACTAGATATAGTGCTTTTGCAGGCACAGACTTACATATAAAATTACAAGAAAGATCGATTAAAGATATATATCTAGTGGGTGTCTGTACAGATATATGTGTACTGCATACTGCTGTTGACGCTTATAATCATGGGTATAATATCCATATATACGAAAATGCTGTGGCAAGTTTTAATGGAATTGGCCATCAATGGGCATTGGAACACTTTAAAAATGTACTAGGAGCAAGGATCCTTTAGTCGTAAGGGTTGCAGGAGGACAATAATGAGTTTTAATTATAAAGATGACAGTTTAATGTTACATACCGATTTATATCAAATTAATATGGCTGAAACATACTGGGAAGACGGCATCGCAGAAAAGAATGCAGTCTTTGAAGTATATTTTAGAAAATTACCATTTCATAATGGCTATGCTGTTTTTGCAGGACTTGAGAGAGTTATTCAGTATTTAGAGAATCTGTATTTTTCAGACGACGATATTAAATACTTACGACAAGAAGGCTTCAAAGAGGATTTTCTTGCTTATTTAAAAGATTTACGTTTTACTGGGAGTCTTCGTTCTGTAGCAGAAGGAGAAGTTGTTTTTGCGAATGAACCATTAATGAGAATTGAAGCACCTCTTGCTCAAGCGCAAATTGTAGAGACTGCTATTTTAAACATTGTGAATTACCAAACATTAATTGCTACAAAAGCATCAAGGATTAAAAATGTAATTGGTAATGAAGTAGCAATGGAGTTTGGAAGCAGACGTGCTCATGAGTTAGATGCTGCCCTTTGGGGAACGAGAGCAGCTTTTATCGGTGGTTTTAGTTCGACTTCGAATGTCAGAGCAGGGAAGCTATTTGGTATACCGATTTCTGGAACACATGCGCATTCTATGATTCAGGCTTACCATGAGGAGTATATTGCTTTTCATAAATACGCAAGACGGCATAAAGACTGTGTATTTTTAGTGGATACCTATGATACTTTGCGTTCAGGTGTACCAACTGCGATTCGAGTGGCGAAGGAATTAGGAGACAGCATTAATTTTCGTGGTATTCGTTTAGATAGTGGAGATCTTGCGTATTTATCGAAAGAAGCAAGGAAAATGCTTGATGAAGCAGGATTTCCAGACACAAAAATTGTTGCAAGTAATGATCTTGATGAATATACGATTATTAATTTAAAAGCGCAAGGTGCAAAAATCGATATATGGGGAATTGGCACGAAATTAATTACGGCCTATGATCAACCAGCTCTTGGAGGCGTTTATAAACTCGTTTCCATTGAAGATGAAGATGGTAAGATGCAAGACACAATTAAGATTAGTGGGAATCCAGAAAAAGTGACTACCCCTGGGTTAAAAAGGGTATATCGAATTATAAATGATATAAATGGGAAGTCAGAAGGGGATTATATTTGTTTAGAATCTGAACATCCAGAAACGGAAGAGCGCTTAAAGATGTTCCATCCGACCCATACGTATATTAGTAAATTCGTTACCAATTTTACAGCCGTTGATATTCACCAAGATATCTTTAAAGATGGTAAGTTAGTATACGAATCCCCGGATATCTTTACTATTCAAAAATATTCAGAGCAAAGTTTAGAAATACTTTGGGATGAATATAAGCGTTCCTTAAATCCAGAAGAATATCCTGTAGATTTAAGTCCGTTATGTTGGGAAAATAAAATGAATCTTTTAGAGAAGGTAAAAGTATCTATTCAAAATCGAAAATGAGGAGGAAAAACGATGCGTAGCTTACAACAAAAAATTATGAGGGATTTAAATGTCCAACCTGAAATTGATTCGAAACAGGAAATTGAAAAAAGAGTCCAATTTTTAAAGGATTATGCAAAAAAGGCAAAAGCAAAAGGTTTTGTATTAGGAATCAGCGGTGGGCAGGATTCATCTTTAGCGGGGAAATTAGCGCAGCTTGCTGTGGAACAATTACGCGAGGAAGGCTATGACGCAACATTTATTGCGGTAAGACTACCATATGGTGTACAGGCAGATGAAGCAGATGCTAAACGTGCGTTAGAATTTATAAAAGCAGATAAAGAATACGTTTTTAATGTAAAAACTCCAGTTGATGGTGTAAAAGAAGTATTTGATGGGATGAGTGAAACGCCATTATCGGATTACCATAAAGGAAATGTAAAGGCTAGAATGCGGATGATTGCACAATATGCAATTGGAGGTCAGGAGAATTTATTAGTAATTGGTACAGATCATGCGGCTGAAGCTGTTACAGGTTTCTTTACGAAATATGGGGATGGCGGTGCGGATATTCTTCCTTTAACAGGTTTATCAAAAAGACAAGGGAAGCAATTATTAAAAGAATTAAATGCGGAAGAAGCGATCTATCTAAAGGTTCCTACAGCAGATTTATTAGATAATAAACCAGGACAAGCTGATGAAACAGAACTTGGCATTACTTATGATCAACTAGATGATTATTTAGAAGGAAAAGAAGTAAGTTCAGAGGTTGCTGAAAAAATAGAATCGCGTTATTTAGTGACTGAGCATAAGCGACAAGTTCCAGTATCTATGTTTGATGCGTGGTGGAAAGAATAAATATAGTTATTCGTTTATATTTCTGGAAATATGTATATTTACACAGTCGAAATCTTGTCCTTTTCATATTCTATATGGAAAGGACAAGCAATAAAAAGGCTAGAATTGCTTGTTGACTTCTTATAGAAAAGAGGTGAACAATATGCCCTTTACAATTTTAGGCTTTGATTTAACTGTTACTATTTTAAACATTCCGTTTAATGCAGATTTCAGTATTACTGTTGGTGAAGAAGAAGCAGGTACTACACCAGCTGAGGCTTAATATGCTTTCCATAAAAGATTAGGATTATGTTATAGTTATAGGAAATACTGCATTTGTGTGTGGGTTATGATAGCTTTTATTTAGTCTTAAACTATCGTATTATCTATCCCTTTGCTAAAAAAAGAGAACCAAGACATCTTTAACAGTCTTGGTTCTCTTTTTTTAAGCGAATTTTTCGTGGTTTCTATAAAGAATGCTATGAGCAAAATCAACTGATTCTTGTGTAGGTGGTTCAATTCCTTTTAATGGATATTCAAGACCTAGTGTTTCCCATTTATACACACCTAATTTGTGGTAGGGAAGGATATCGATTTTCTCAACGTTTTCTAATGTTGCAATAAAATCGCTTAATCTTGTTAAATCTTCTTCCGTATCATTAATGGTTGGAACTAATACATGTCTGACCCAAATAGGGATTCTTTTATTGGATAAATAGGTAGCAAAATCTAAAATATGATCATTGCCCATCCCAGTTAGTTTAATATGCTTTTTACGGTCGATATGTTTTAAATCGAGTAAAACTAAATCTGTATATTCCATTAATTCATCTAACTGCGCTTGAAAAGTAGGTGCTTTTGAATAACAACCGCCAGAAGAGTCAATGGTTGTATGAATGCCGAGTTTTTTGCATTCTTTAAAAAGTTCGATTAAAAAGGGAATCTGCAATAATGGTTCCCCGCCACTTACAGTAATACCTCCACCCGAAGGTTCGATAAAAGGAAGGTATGTTTTCAAATCATTGATAATGTCCGTAACAGACATTTGCTTTCCTGTACCAATTTCCCAAGTGTCTGCGTTATGACAAAATTGGCAGCGAAGTAAGCAGCCTTGCGTAAACACTACATAGCGAATACCAGGACCATCTACCGTTCCAAACGTTTCAATTGAATGTATATTGCCGTTCATGATTATATCCTCCTTATAATTGAGCCGTGGATCTTTGAAGTAATACTGTAAGAAGAAGGGAAGAGGGATTGTGAAATATCCCTCGACCAACCTTTTGTTACATAGATTCGTGGAAAGTACGGCTTATAACGTCTTGTTGTTGTTCGCGAGTCAATTTAATAAAGTTAACAGCGTATCCAGATACACGAATAGTTAATTGTGGATACAATTCTGGATGTTCCATTGCATCTAATAAAGTTTCTCTGTTAAATACGTTAACATTTAAGTGGTGACCAGCTTTTGTTGCATAGCCATCTAGAATCGATACTAAATTATTTACACGTACATCTTCTTCTTTACCAAGTGCTTTCGGTACAATAGAGAATGTATTTGAAATACCATCTAATGAATAATCGTAAGGTAATTTAGCAACAGAAGATAGGGATGCTAAAGTTCCTTTTGTATCACGTCCATGCATTGGGTTAGCTCCTGGTGCAAATGGTTCACCAGCACGACGACCATCTGGTGTGTTACCAGTTTTCTTACCATACACTACGTTAGAAGTGATAGTTAAGATAGACATAGTATGCATAGAATTGCGATATGTTTGATGCTTACGTAATTTTTTCATAAAGCTTTCAACAATTCCAACAGCAATGCTATCAACTGCATCATCATTGTTACCGTATTTAGGGAAATCGCCTTCTGTTTCAAAATCTACAGCAAGACCATTTTCGTCTCTAATAACTTTTACTTTCGCATGTTTAATAGCGCTTAATGAGTCAGCAACAACACTTAATCCTGCGATACCAGTAGCCATTGTACGTAAGATTTCTGTGTCATGAAGAGCCATTTCAATTCTTTCATAACTGTATTTGTCATGCATATAGTGGATAACATTTAATGTGTTAATATAAAGTCCAGCTAACCATTCCATCATGTTATCGAATTTTTCCGTTACTTCTTTATAGTCTAGATATTCAGAAGTGATAGGAGAGAATTTTGGGCCAACTTGGATTTTTAGCTTCTCATCTTTACCACCATTTATTGCATATAATAGACATTTTGCAAGGTTTGCGCGTGCGCCGAAGAACTGCATTTGTTTACCGATTTCCATTGCTGAAACACAGCATGCTATACCGTAATCATCACCCCATTGA
Source organism: Niallia sp. (assembly GCF_031978665.1). Taxonomy (NCBI): domain Bacteria; kingdom Bacillati; phylum Bacillota; class Bacilli; order Caryophanales; family Bacillaceae; genus Niallia; species Niallia sp. The sequence goes on from NZ_DALZDK010000015.1 coordinate 24,434, forward strand.
GGTTTCATGATATCATCATTCTCATATTGGATAGCACTTGTTTGAATAGACATCTGTGAACAGAATTTTTTAAAGTTCTCAGGTAATTGAGTAGACCAAAGAACCGTTAAGTTTGGCTCAGGCGCAGGACCTAAGTTATCTAATGTATGAAGGAAGCGGAATGAGTTTTTTGTTACTAAAGGTCTTCCGTCATTCGCCATACCACCAATAGATTCTGTTACCCATGTTGGATCTCCACTGAATAATTCATTATAGTCAGGTGTACGTGCAAATTTTACAAGACGAAGCTTCATAATAAAGTGATCAACAATTTCTTGAGCTTCTTTTTCTGTTAAAGTGCCGTTTTCTAAATCTCTTTCTACATAAATATCTAAGAAAGTAGATACACGTCCTAAGCTCATTGCTGCACCGTTTTGTTCTTTGATTGCTGCAAGGTAGCCTAGATATACCCATTGGAATGCTTCTTGAGCATTTACTGCAGGTCTTGATAAATCAAATCCGTAGCTTGCGCCCAATTCTTTTAGTTCGTGTAATGCACGAATTTGTTCAGAAACTTCTTCTCTTAATCGGATTGTTTCTTCACTCATAACAGAACTTGTTGCTCGTTTGTCTTTTTGTTTTTCATTGATTAAGAAATCAACTCCGTATAATGCAACACGACGGTAGTCACCAATGATTCTTCCACGGCCATAAGCATCTGGAAGACCAGTGATAATAGCAGCTTTTCTTGCTAATCGCATTTCATCTGTGTAGGCGTCAAATACCCCAGCATTATGAGTCTTACGATGTTCACTAAAGAATTTTTCTAATTCTTCGTCTGCTTTATAGCCATAAGATTCACAAGCTTGAACAGCCATTCTGATACCGCCATTAGGTTGGAAAGAACGTTTGAAAGGTACATCCGTTTGAACCCCAACAACTTTTTCTTTTGCTTTATCTAAGTAACCAGGACCGTGAGAAGTAATCGTTGATACGATATCTGTATCTAGATCGTATACGCCGCCTCTTTCTCTTTCTAATTTACTTAATTCCATTACTTGGTCCCATAATTGCGTTGTTTCTAATGTTGGACCTGCTAAAAATGTAGAATCGCCATAATAAGGATTAAAGTTTTTTAAGATGAAGTCACGAACATTTACTTCTTTTTGCCATGTTCCATTTTTAAAGCCTTCCCAATAATTAGTTGTTTCAACTTTTTCCATTATAATCACCTCATAATTTAATAAAAATATATAACAGAATGCTTTTTTCTTTCTGTTTTAACTATAACAGATTTAGTGTGATGTATTTCACAATAAATGTGTACATCTTGCGAATATTCTGTGTCGTAAATGTGAACACCAATTGTATCAACGGTTTTTGGCAGATAATATTGAGGGGGAGAGGGAGGAGAATAGACAATAACTAATAAAACTGTTATATAAATTTTATTGGCATTTATCAAACTGTTATACAATAGTATCGCGATTCAAATAATGTATGTAATAGGAAAAGGAGAAGTTTTCCTTTTAATAGAATACTGAATTTCATTTTGACCATACTATTGATAGATAAGAAACGATTTAGCTTTAAAGATTTAGGTTAATTAGCAACATACTTATGTGAAAACAGTCTAAAAGAAAAAGTTTGAAAATGTTCTTTTTCTTCTCGAACGATCTAAGGTATGATAAATTTTATATCTCAATTACTAGTATTCCTTCAATTAAGTGTAAGGGGGTGGTAAATATGTCAAAAAGAAAGAAAGAAATCTGGATTAATGTGGCTAAGATACTCCTACCGATTGTTATATTTATCATCATTTTACGAGAAATAATTAATATGATTCATTCAACAGATCTGGATCTTATTTATCGATACTTACAAATCATTCCTTTTCATAGTTTGTTTTATATTGTATTGAGTGGATTTATGGCAACTTTGCCGATGTTCTTTTACGATTTTTTTCTTGTGAAGCATTTAAAGAAGGATATACCTTTTGCAGAAGTTGGAAAATATTCATTTATAAGCAATTCTTTTTCCAATTTAATTGGTTTTGGTGGACTAATAGGCATTGCTTTACGCAATTATTTTTATAAACAATATGAAACCGATCGAAAGAAGCTGTTTAAAGGCATTGCTGTTATTACATTATTTTATTTAACAGGAATTAGCTTATTAGCATGGATTGCTATTCTTTATAGTAGAAGATTGAATTTAATAGAAGAGCATATCTGGGTATTTGTTGCTATTGTCGCTGTTGGTTTAATCTTCCCCGTTTTAATGGTTAGCTATAAGAAAGTAAAATTTGGTAGCTTTGTTTTTGACCGGAATCAGATTATCGGTTTGACATGTGTATCACTATTAGAATGGATTTTCTTATTTGCATATTTATATTTTATCGCAAAAATAATTGAACTTCCGGTAACTGTTGGTGATTTCTTCTTACTCTTTTTAGTTGCTGCGTGCACTGGAATTATTAGTATGATTCCAGGTGGGATGGGCTCATTTGAATTAGTATTCTTATGGGGAATGGAATCTTTAGGGGTGGAATCAGAGCAGATGCTGATTGTACTATTTTTATATCGTGTCGGCTATTATCTCCTTCCATTTTTAATCGCATTATTTCTTTTCTGGATGGAGATTGGCAAAAATTTAAAGAAAAATGCAGCAGCCTTTTTAAGGGATTTATCTAGTGAATAAGCTCTTCTTCTTAAAGTAAATGTATATTGGAATAGTTATTGTTAAAAATACAGAAGGATTTCATTTTTGTGACAAAATTCCATTTGTCCTTTATTATTCTAAATTATCTGGTACAATAGTCATGGTATTTAAACATAGAACATAATAGGTGGGGGAAAATGAGGGAAACGACCATTGCAATATGTTTCATATTACTATTATTTAGTTTTCCTATGATAAGTAATGCTAAAGAGAATAGGGAACTTGAACTTTTAAGTGAGTCAGTTTTCTTATTGGATAGTGATACTGGAGCAGTATTATATGAAAAAAATGGATATGAAAAAATGTATCCTGCGAGTTTAACAAAAATAGCAACAGCAATTTATGCAATTGAAAAAGGAAATCTAGATGATATTATTACGGTTAGTGAGAAGGCTTATTCAACGGAAGGGACAAGGGTTTACTTAGAACAAGGAGAGCAAGTAACGTTAAGACATCTTATTGATGGAATGTTAATCAATTCTGGAAATGATGCTGCAGTAGCAATCGCAGAATATCTCGATGGCTCCATTGATGTGTTTGAAAAAAATATTAATCAGTTTTTAATAGAAAAAGTAGATGTTCATTCCACGCATTTTAAAAACCCAAATGGTCTTTTTCATAAAGATCATTACACAACTGCTAATGATCTAGCATTAATCACCCAATACGCTATGCAAAACCCAACTTTTAGAGAAATATTTGGAACGAGTGAATTAAAGTGGGATGGTTTATCTTGGGATACCACATTGGTAAGTCACCACCAAATGGTAAATGGGTCTAGACCATATGATAAAGTAACTGGTGGAAAAACTGGCTTTGTTAATGAATCGAAACAAACATTGGCTACAACTGCTGAAAATGGGGAGTTACATTTAATTGCCATTGTTTTAAAAGGGAATTATAAGCGAGATGTATATAGTGACACGAAGGAACTATTAGACTTTGGATTTGATCAATATACACATAAAGAGATTCCAGCGGGAAAGTCATTTTTTGTTAATGGGACAACTTATGAAACGACAAAAGAAGAGATAATTACTGTTCCTCGGACAAAAGGGGAGGAAGAAATAACTTCTTCGGGTCTGTTGATGATTGAAAATGCTAATGGAGATATCCTACAGTCTATACAATTAGCAAAAGTAATGCCGGCAGAGGAAACATTTAAAGAGGATATCTCAAAAGAAGTGGAAAGAGAAGAGAAAAAGTCCTCGCTTCCAGGTGTTGTCATTGGCATACCGTTCGCTTTAGGTTTTGTATATATTATGAAAAGAAGGGCTATCAAACGTTAAAGTTTGTTGGCAAAATGGGATCAGAATACTTTTATTCTGGTTCTATTTTTTTCTGAAACTTTCTCTATAGATATAGATAATGATGCTTACTGAAGTATTATTTGTATAAAAGGATGTTGAACGGGACAGAGAGGTGAGGCTCCTATAGCGGCGAGAAAGTCTAAATATGGACAGCGAAGTTCACCCTAGAGTCGTGACTCTAGCGGCAGAATAGAGGAAAGAACAAAAAAAGACCGTAAACAACCCTCAAATTTCAGGGGAGAATGTTTACAGTCTGAAACCGGGGTGTTCCCGGTTTTCTTCTTACTTATTTATACATACTTACAATATTTTTTTGAAGTTCGGTGTCTTCTAAATACTCATCATAATTCATTTGTTTGTCCACAAGCCCATTTGGCGTAATCTCTATAATACGGTTCGCAATCGTTGACACAAATTGATGGTCATGAGAAGTGAAAATTAATGAACCTTTAAAGTTAATTAATCCATTATTTAAAGCGGTGATGGACTCTAAATCTAAGTGGTTTGTTGGCTCATCTAATAGAAGAACATTGGCTCCACTCAACATCATTTTAGATAACATACAACGAACTTTTTCACCACCGGATAAAACGCTAGGCTTTTTCAATACTTCTTCCCCTGAGAACAGCATGCGTCCTAAAAATCCTCTTAAGAAGCTTTCTGTTTGGTCATTTGGAGAATATTGACGTAGCCAGTCTACAAGAGTAGCATCCTCTCCGCTAAAATACTCCGAGTTTTCAGCTGGGAAGTAACTTTGAGAAGTAGTAACTCCCCATTTATAAGTACCGCTATCTGGCTCCAATTCGCCTGCTAAAATACGGAAAAGCGTTGTTTTTGCTAATTCATTTGGACCAACAAGCGCAATTTTATCATCCTTATTCATAATAAAGCTTACATTATCAAGAACTTTTACTCCATCAATTGTTTTCGAAAGGTTCTCCACTCTTAATAAGTCATTACCGATTTCTCGCTCAGGAGTAAATGCAACATATGGGTATTTTCTAGATGATGGTTTAATGTCATCTAACGAAATTTTATCTAGCAATTTCTTTCTAGAAGTTGCTTGTTTGGATTTAGAAGCATTTGCGCTAAAACGAGCAATAAAGTTTTGAAGCTCTTTGATTTTTTCTTCTTTCTTTTTATTTGCATCGTTTGCCATTCTAGCAGCTAATTGACTGGATTCATACCAGAAATCATAGTTACCAACATAAATTTGAATTCTGCTGAAATCTAAATCCGCAATATGTGTACAAACTTTATTTAAGAAATGTCTGTCATGGGAAACAACGATGACAGTATTTTCAAAGTTGATTAAAAATTCTTCTAGCCACTTAATCGCATTGATATCAAGGTGGTTAGTAGGCTCATCCAGGAGAAGAACATCAGGTTCACCGAAAAGAGCCTGAGCAAGTAAAACCTTAACTTTATCTGAACCATTTAATTCAGCCATTGTTTTATAATGAAGATCTTCGCCAATTCCTAAACCCTTTAAAAGAATAGCTGCCTCTGATTCTGCTTCCCAACCATTTAATTCAGCGAATTCTCCTTCAAGTTCAGCTGCTTTCATACCATCTTCATCCGTGAAATTTTCTTTCATATAAATGGCATCTTTTTCCTGCATCACTTCATATAATCTTGTATGACCCATGATTACTACTTTAAGTACTTCATGCTCTTCGTATTCAAAATGATTTTGCTTTAAAACAGCAAGTCTTTCCCCAGGTCCTAAAGAAACATTTCCTGATTGTGCCTCTAGCTCACCAGAAAGTATTTTTAGGAAAGTAGACTTTCCAGCACCATTTGCTCCAATCAAGCCATAGCAATTTCCAGGTGTAAATTTAATATTAACATCTTCAAATAATTTACGATCACCATATCGAAGACCTACATTCGTAACTGTTATCATTTATAATCCTCCAAACTACAATATCCTTAAAATTATACCATTATTAGAATGGAAGAGCTAATTATTTTCGTAAATCTTATATAGGAAACCTGTTCTTTCTATTAATTTCTTACATTGTAATTGTTATTTTTATAGGAAATGAATTTTTACAGAAGTTCTGTGCAGGCTGAATACCGGTAATGGACTCGGCGTTTAAACGAAGAAGGGAAGACCAATAATCGAGTCAAAGAGGCTAAAAAGTTGTTCGTGGTCAGGAGAGTAGATAAAGACTGTTCACTTCTAGCGACCAACTTTATGAACACATTCTTCTATTAATAGGAGCACTTTTAGAAGTTTAAGATGGCTTATCAATCCAAATTACAAAACAAGTTCCACTAAAATTGCAAATAGAGCTATAAAGGTTAATAAAAACTTCAATAGGAACAAAAATATGAAAAATGCCTGATGGAAAAAAGGCATAATGTTTACGATAATAGAAAGATAGGGTAAAAAATAATCAAAAAATAAAGGGTTTTCTTTCCGTGGATAGAATGTATAATGAAGAACGTATTATATTGTTATCAGTTTATATAGCGCAAAAACAATAATGACTAAATTTATTTATGGTTTGTTCATAATTTCTTCATAAATTTCTAGTACACTAAAACTATTATGAGAAGTAAAGGAGTAGTTAATATGGCTAAAAAACAGCTAGTTGATTTGGTTAATAAAATGAAAAAATCCGGTATCAAAATTAGCTTTACAAAGCCAAGATCTCAGTTTTCGGTAGCGATTCAACAGAATAATAAATTAACAACGACGACACATTAGGAAAATAATGTTCCATTAGAGTGGGTCTAGGAAAAATTACATAGTATATCGTAATGACATAGAAAAAAGTATTGGGTGTTATGTGCGTAATTAGGAATTGTTATAAAATGTTCATTTTTTCACAATGTAATTTATTTTTCCTTTTGTATAATTAATATATACAGAAAGGAAGGTATCACAATGGATATACACCCAATCGATAAAGCAATAAACTATGCGATAAAAAAGAAAGAAACAATTGATGAATCCTTTTTACGCTATTTTGTAAAAGCTATTTTAGCAGGAATATATATCGGCTTTGCTTTAATGTTATGCTATCGTTTAGCACAGCCCTTTTTTGATGTTCATTCTCCTGCGACGTATATGATGACCAGTTTATTTTTTGGATTGGCCCTAGTACTTATTTCATATGGCGGCGGAGAATTATTTACTGGGAACACAATGGCTTTTGCAATGAGCACCTTGTCTGGAGCAACTAGTTGGAAGGATACTATTTATAATTGGGTTACTACTTATTTTGGTAATTTGATTGGTGCGTTATTTTTTGCATTATTGATTTATTACTCAGGATTATTTAGTTTAGCGCCTAAAACAACCTGGCTTATGGATGTTGCCAATTCAAAAATGAGTGCTACAACGGTAGAACTATTTATTAGAGGGATTCTTTGTAACTGGTTAGTCTGCTTGGCTATCTGGATACCGATGAATATTAAAGGGGATGTCGGGAAAATAATTGCAACATTATTAATTGTATTTTCCTTCATGATTTCAGGATATGAGCATAGTGTGGCTAATATGGCTCTTTTCTCTATTTCTCTAATTGTTCCTCATCCAGAAACAATTACCGTAGCCAATGCCTTACACAATCTAATACCAGTTACAATCGGAAACATTGTAGGGGGAGCATTCTTTGTCGGTGCGTTAAACCTATATATTTTTCCGAAGAAAAAAAGAAAAGGCGAAGATACGCCTTTACATGTAGCTACTACAAGATCGATAGCAAAATAATAAAAGATTTTTATTAATCCGCGACTTGGAGGACTGTCGAAAAATATTAAAATTATGTTTTTTGACAGTCGCTATCCCAGATGACTCATGCTTAAAGAAAAAATTAGTCCAACACATGTAACAAATCCTACGGTAGGTCCTCCTTGTTCAAATGCTTCGGGAAGCATAGTCGAGCAAACCATCGCAATTAATCCACCAGCTCCAAATGACTGAATACCAGAGAGCATCATTGGGGATGCATTTTCCAGAAATAAAAAACCAAAGGAGCTACTAATAGCTGAAATGACAATGACGCTGCTCCACAATGTCAAAATTCTCTTGTTGGAATATTGGTCTTTTTTTAGTCCGACTGTTGACGATAAAGATTCTGGAAAGTTACTGATAAAAATCGCAATTAAAAATAGGACATCCACTTTATGTGTATAAAGCAAGGTTAAGCCAATAATTATTGATTCTGGAATTGCATCCATTAATGTACCAATATAAATTGCCATACCAGAATGCCCCTCTGGATTTTTATTGGAACGTTTGCGATTAGAACCACCTTTTTGATAAAGAAAAATTTCAATAAAGGTAAATAAACAGGCTCCTGCTAAAAATGTGATGGCAGTTGTTAATATCCCACTTTCATGTACAGATTCTATTAAAAGTTCAAAAGAAGAAGCGCCTATCAAAATACCTGTTCCTAATGCCATTAAATAGGCAATAATTCTTTTTGGAATCGTAAGAAATAATCCTGTAATTGAACCGATAAGTAATGAAAAGCTTGCAATTGCTCCCCACATTGCTGCTTCTAGCATATTGAAAAACTCCTTTTTTCTTCATTACATCTCCTATAAGGGGGAACTTCCATTATCCCGTATTCTTATTATTGAGAAAAAATAAATAAAAATGGTGCGTTTTTTCCTATTTTCTTATACCCACTAATGAAGAAATTACTCTAAATTATTTACATTTCTATTGAGGATTATGCATTCATACCGTCAATAATTGACTATTTTACGAAAAAAATAAGTTTATGGGGTAAGCTTTTTTTATTATATTTCCTTGAATCATATGATTGAGCAAAATATCCGCTCCTTCTTCAAGATAGTTGTCCATACTTTTTTGATACTTGTACATAGGATATTAGGGATTAATGGTTGGAGGTGTATTAAATGTCTGCTAATAAATTTTATCATCAATGTTCTAAAAGTGTCGGAAGATGTGTACGAATCCGAACTCATAGTGGGGAGGTTCATACAGGAATAATTGATCGGGTTACTTCAAATAAAGTCTATATTAGACCAATTGGCGGAAATCGAAGAAGTTATGGTGGGTTTGGATATGGATTTAGACGTGGTTACGGACCTGGCTGGGGTTGGGGCTGGGGTGCTGCTGCAATAGGTGTTTCATTAGGTTTAATTGCTGCATTGGCTTTTATTCCATTCTTTTAATAAATCAAGCCGAAAGATTCCTTTAAGGAAGGGATCTTCCTACATAATTCAAACTTATTTTATCTTTTTTTGTGAGTGCCCATACAGGACAATCTCTTGACTCATAAGATGCTTATGTGTATGAGGGAGGTGGAATAAATGAGTGGTGGCCCAGAAGTTGGTTTCGGTGGAGGATTCGCTCTACTAGTAGTACTATTCATTTTATTAATAATTGTAGGTTCTAGTTACGTTGGATTCGCATATTAACAAAGATAGAAAAAAGGAGTGTTTTATAAATGAGTTACGGTTATGGAGGATATGGTTATAATTCTTGTGGATGCGGTTATGCTGCACCAGTTGCAACAGCACCAGTAGCTTCTTGTGGCGGTTATGGCAATGGATTTGTATTGATTGTCGTATTATTCATTCTATTAATCATTGTTGGAGCAGCTTGGCTATAGGAAGTACAACAAGATAATTGGTTTTTGAAAACAACATTAAAATCTAAAATGGCAGTCTGACTATACGGAACTATTTTTATAGAAGGTATAATCAGGCTGCTTGTTAGATGCAACATTCTTTATCTATCGTTTGAATGTTTTTCCCTATTGGAAACAACAAACTTCTAGTAAACAGCCTTTGCTTTTTATTGACTCATTCAAAATATGCTGGATTAATGATACAATGGCTTAAAGAAACGCACGGAATAAAGTGGGGAGATAGTAGTGATGATGGATAAGGCTCGCAGTATTTTAAAAGAATACTTTGGATACGACGATTTTAGAAAAGGTCAAGAAGATATTATTCAGCTTTTGTTAAATGGTGAAAATGTTGTTGGAATCATGCCGACTGGTGGAGGGAAATCCATTTGTTATCAGGTCCCTGCAATGCTTTTACCAGGGTTAACAGTTGTAATTTCACCGTTGATTTCACTAATGAAGGATCAGGTGGATACTTTAACAGAAGTTGGAATTCCCGCTACTTTCATTAATAGTACATTACATAATAATGAAGTACAGGATAGAGTAGCTGACATAAAAAATGGTTATTATAAATTACTATATATTGCGCCAGAACGGCTG